>NZ_JBIWKB010000004.1:0-270185 GCF_044765425.1 Streptomyces sp. NPDC102462
CGCGGCGTCCTTCACCACCAAGTCCCGTGTTTCCAGGGGCACTCCGGTCATCACGGTCAAGCCCAACAGCGCGGCCGTGGAGGCCGCCCCGGCCGTGGGCGCGGTGGAGGCCCTGTCCGTGTCGTTCTCCGGGCAGGCGACGGGTACGAAGGTGACGGGGCGTACGGCGCGTGAGTCGACGGGGCGTCCGGAGCTGACGGAGGCGGCGATCGTGGTGTCCGGTGGGCGTGGTGTCAACGGCGCGGAGAACTTCGCGGTGATCGAGGCGCTGGCGGACTCGCTGGGTGCGGCGGTGGGTGCCTCGCGTGCGGCGGTGGACGCGGGCTGGTATCCGCACACCAATCAGGTCGGGCAGACGGGCAAGAGTGTGTCGCCGCAGTTGTACATCGCGTCGGGTATCTCGGGTGCGATCCAGCACCGTGCGGGGATGCAGACGTCGAAGACGATCGTGGCGATCAACAAGGACCCGGAGGCCCCGATCTTCGACCTGGTCGACTACGGCGTCGTCGGCGACCTCTTCGACGTCGTCCCGCAACTCACCGAGGAGATCACCACCCGAAATCCCTGAGCGGCCGACGCACGCTGTGCATGGGGTCCACGGTGGTGGTCCTGAGCATGCCCTGCCCTGCCTGGCACGGCCCGGGGCCGGGATTACGGTGGAGGTGTATCCGGTGCCCGGTGACGAGAGGACCGCGATCATGGCACTGAGTGGACGCGCACTGCGCCTGACGGTCATCGTCGACGACACCGACACCTGGCACCACAAGCCCCTGTTCACGGAGATCGTGCAGCGTGCGCATGCCTTCGGGATGGCCGGGGCGACGGTCTTCCGGGGTGTGGAGGGTTTCGGGGCGACATCGGTCGTGCACACGACGCGACTGCTGTCCATGGCCGACGACCTGCCGACGGCCGTCGTCATCGTCGACGAGGAGGACCGCGTCCGAGCGTTCCTCTCCCGGCTCGAAGAACTGCCCGTCAACGGGCTGATCACCCTGCAGCAGGTCGAGGTGGTCCACTACAAGGGCCAAGAGGCGACGGCCACTTGACGCACCTGCGGGCGCGGCCGGCCGGCTCAGGCGGGTGCCCGCGCCGTGTCCCGTGCGGGGTCGTGCATGACGTCGACACGCTCGACGATCACCAGCCCGCCCTCGACCAGGTCGCGCACGGTCGGAAGGAAGCGACGCACCCGCTCCTCCTCGTCGACGATCACGATCGCCAGCGGTACGTCCTGCTTCAGGGACAGCAGCCGGAAGCCGTGGATCACCGAGGAGGCCCCGAACCCCTCGATCCCCCGGAGCACCGTGGCACCGGCCAGCCCGGCCTCATGCGCGCGGTGCACGATCTCCGCGGACAGCGGCCTGTGATGCCAGGTGTCGCATTCCTCTATGAACACCGTCAGTTGCAGGGCCGGTCGCATCGGCGTCATGGCGTTCTCCTCTGCCGTCCGCCGTGGTGGATCCAGTGTGCCCGGCGCTGGAGCCGGGCCACGGGCGGGCCGGCCGGGGCGCCCTCCGTGGCGGGAGGCCCGGCGGCCGGTGGCGGCTTCGCCGGGGAGGCCGGGGGCGCCGGGGTGTCCTGGGGCGGGTGCAGGCCCTCCGTGGAGTACCGCGTACTGGCGATGCTGTCCACGATCTGCTCTTCGGTGAAGTTCTCCGAACCGGGCACATGGGGGACGAACCCGATGAGCACACCGTCGCTGACGATCTCCGCGTCCAGCCCCGATGCGCCGTCCATGTCCCACAGCGCCTCGATGCCCTCGTCCAGGACCACCCTGATCCCGAACTCGTAGACACCCGCCTCCACCAGATGGGCCATCACCTTTCGGGCCCGCAGTGCCGCCACCACACGCTTGGCACGATCCGCATCCATGACAGCCGTCCCTCCTTCGCGTCCAGGGCTCCCGGCGGGTTCAGGTCTGCTCCGGCTCGGCCCGTACCGGCTTGGTGCCGGCGGGCGACGGAGTCGAGCGGCGGAGCGTGTCGAGGATGGCGAGCCCCTGCGCCACCACTCCGGCCGCCACCTGGTTGATGCCGTCGGTGCCGTTGAGGACGGTGAGATCCGCTCCGGACATTCCGTGGGCCGCCGCCTCGGCGAGGGCGGGCAGATTCTCCACGACCCGGTTGGCCGCGATGAGTTCCTGGTTGCCGTCGCGGAGCGAGGCGGCCCGCGCCGTGTTGGCGTCGGCCTGGGCCTGGGCGATGGCCCGCTCGGCGTAGGCGGTCCCGTCGGCCTCGAACTTGGCCCGGTCGCGGCCCGCCTCGGCCAGGGCCCGCTGCCGGTAGGCCTCCGCGTCCGCCGGGCGCCGTACCTCCGCCTCCAGGCGCTGGGCCGCCAGACCGGCCTGCCGCTGGGCCAGCGCGGTCTGTTCCTCGATGACCTCCTGGGACGCCTTGGCCTGGGCGAGCGGGCCCGCCTGCGCGGCGCGGGCGTTGGACTGCTCGGTCTCGGCGGTGAACCCGGCGCGTTTGATCGCGGTGTCCCGTTCGTACTGGGCCTTGAGCGCGGCGGCCTGCTGCTCCCGCTCGGCCGCCTCCTGATCGGCCCTGGCCTGCGCGATCCGGGCCTGGCTGGCCACCGCGGCGGCGTGCGGCGCGGCGAGGTTGTCGATGTATCCGGTGGCGTCCTCGATCTCCTGGATCTGGAGGGCGTCCACGACGATGCCGAGCTTCTCCATCTCGCCGTGGCTGCCCGCCACCACTTCCTGGGAGACCCGGCTGCGCTCGCGGATGATCTGCTCGACCGTGAGCCCGCCGACGATGGACCGCAGATGCCCCGCGAAGATCCGGCCGACCAGCTCCTCCATCCGCTGCTGCTCCGACAGGAACCGGCGGGCGGCATTGGCGATCGACACCGCGTCGTCACCCACCTTGAACACGCACACCGCCCGCACCTTGAGCCGGATTCCCTGCTGGGTCACGCAGTCCTCCACGATCTCCGCCTCGCGCAGAGCCAGCGACAGCATCCGGGCCTTCTGCTTGACGGGCAGCACGAAACTGCCGTGACCGGTGACGATCCGGAACTGGGTTTCCTCGGCCCGCCGTTTGGAGCCCGAGATCAGCATGGCCTCGTTCGGAGCGGGAACGTGCCAGAAAAACATGAGGGACCACCTCGCGTCCTGCAAGGACCGGGAAGACGCTTCCCGTGGGGGAAGCCGCTTCAGGACGGCAGCGGCTCGACGATCACCGAGCGTGCCGAGACGGAGTCGACCACGATCACGCGGACGTCCCTGGCGACCGGCGCCGCGGACCAGGCCGCATAGGCTTCCGAGCCGCCCCGGACGGCCACGAGGACTTCCCCTGGGCCGTCCTGCGGGATCGCCACCGTCACTTTCCCCAGTGCCCCCACAGGACTCTGCGAAGAGTCGTCGGCTGCGCGCATACGCCCTCTTGACACACGGATACGGAACGTCACCTCACGTGGGCTCAGGGCGGCCGACGCACGAGGGCCGCTCGCGCCCGCCCACTCCTTCGGAGAACATCAAGCCGCTGGGCACATCAGCGAAGACGCTCCCGGCGTCCGGACACCGGTCGTCTTCGCACCTTCCACGCTACTCCGCCTCGCTTCCCCCGGCGCCCCGCGCCCGGGCACGGCCGCGGGCGCTCAGCCGGCGGCCATGGCGCTGCGCACGCTCTCGCGCAGCAGGGCACGCCGCCGCTCGTGCACGTCCTCGGGTTCCCGTGCGGTGGCCGCGTAGACGTTGCTGACCGGGGACCAGGCCATGGACATCGCGATGACCACGGCCATCACGTCGAACGGGTCGCCCTTCCGGACCAGGCCCGCGGCCTGGCCCTCGGCGATGGCGCGCAGCTTGCGGTCCTCACGGCGGTCGTGCTCCGCCACGAGATGGCCGGCGGGGCGGCGCTCCAGGCGGGACCAGGTGGCCAGCCGGATGAGGTCGGGGCGGCGAAGGTATTCGTCGTAGAGGCGTACGGCCCAGTCCGCGAGGCCGTCGGCGTCGAGCGGAGCGGCATCGGTGTCGGCGTCGATCGGCACGACGTTCGTGATCCGGTCCAGGGAGCCGAAGAAGATGGCGTCGAAGAGCCCTTCCTTGCTGCCGAAGTAGGCGTAGAGCTGCGCCTTGTTGGTGCGGGCCGCGGCCACGATCCGTTCGATGCGCGCGCCGGCGATCCCGTGCTCGGCGAACTCCTGGGTCGCGACATCGAGGATGCGCTGGTAGGTGGCGGCACCACGCGAGGTCAAGGGCTGCTCGGGCATGCCGTCACGCTACCAGACAGAACAGTTGGTTTGCTTGGCGATGCCGAGTGTGCCTACGCTGCGACAGACAGAACAGTCTGTTTGGAGGAGGCGTACTGTGCGGAAGACAACGGGCTGGCAGGCGGACGGCCGTACGGCGACGCTGCGGCGGACGCCGCTGACACGGCGCGACCTGCGCCCCGACGACATCGCGGTCCGCGTTGACTACTGCGGCGTGTGCCACTCCGATCTGCACGCCCTGCGCGACCACGACGGCACGGAGGGCCGGCCGCTGGTGCCGGGGCACGAGTTCACCGGCGTGGTGACCGAGACCGGGCCCGCGGTCACCCGCTTCGCCGCCGGCGACCCCGTGGCCGTCGGCAACATCGTCGACTCGTGCGGCTCGTGCCCCATGTGCCGGGCCGGTCAGGAGAACTTCTGCCACGGCTTCCCCACGCTGACCTACGGCGGCGTCGACCGGCTCGACGCAACGACCACGCTGGGCGGCTACTCCCGCGAGTACGTGGTCCGCGACCGGTTCGCCCACCCGCTGCCCGCCGGCCTGGATCCGGCCGCTGCCGCTCCGCTGCTCTGCGCCGGGATCACCGTGTGGGAACCGCTGCACGCCCTGGGTGTGGGACCGCACAGCCGGGTCGCGGTGGCGGGCCTCGGCGGCCTGGGGCATCTCGCGGTGCGGCTCGCCGTGGCGCTCGGCGCCGACACCTCGGTCATCAGCCGCTCACCCGACAAGGCCGACGACGCCCGCCGTCTCGGCGCCCGCTCGCTCGTCGTCGCCACGGACCCGGAGCGGATGGCCGCGGCACGTGACCGGTTCGACGTGGTCATCGACACCGTCTCCGCCCCGCACGACCTCGGCCCCTACCTCGGCCTCGTCGCCATGGACGGCACCCTCAGCCACCTCGGGCACCTCGGCCCCGTCACCGTGCAGACCATGGACCTCCTGGTGGGACGCAAGAAGCTCAGCTCCGCGGGCAGCGGCGGCATACCCGCGACGGCCGCCATGCTGGACTTCTGCGCCGAGCACGGCATCACCGCGGACATCGAACTGCTCCCTTCCCAGCGGGTGAACGAGGCCCTGGACCGCCTCGCCCGCAACGACGTCCGCTACCGCTTCGTCCTCGACATGTCCGACCTGGACTGAACGACCGGCCCCCCGGTCCCGCCCGGACCGCCCCCGACACACCGCCGCCACGCACACCGACGCACGGGCCCCCGGCCGCACCGACCAGGGAGCCCCACGCCGCCGCAGGGCCCGCCCGGCGGGCGATCGGGGCGGATGTGACCGCCGTAGCGGGCCCGCAGGACATGGCCGCCGCCGGGCTGCGGCCGGGCCGTGAAGCTGCCCTGGACCGAGACGAACTCCCTGATGTCGCTGAGCGCCATCCGGTCCGCGCCCGCCGCGCGGCCACCGGCGGCCGGCACCTCGCGGGTGAGTGCCCGGTTCAGGGTGAGGGAACCGGAGCGCAGATCGACGTACTCCTGGCTGGTGCCACGGTCCGCCTTCAGGACGAGCCGGCGGCGTCCACCACACGTCCGTCCGGTCGCCGCCGCGGGCCTCCGCTCGGATCTCGTTCGTGGACACCAGCACCGCGTGACGGGGTTGGATCGTGAATCCGGGTTTCACCCTCGGCCACGAGGGCCCCCGCGCGCGTCGTCTGCGTGCGGCCGTCGGGCGGACGGCGGCGTGAGGCGTGCCACCCGGCAGCGGCTTTGCCTCCGCCGTGCCGATTGCTTAGGCTGTGGGCGGCGAAGGGGAGTAGTCCCGCAACACCGCTGGTCGACACACTGGACGTCTTCACGGACGTCCCGGCCAGTGGGCCGGCCCGCAGCGACGGGCCGGTGGACGAGACCTTCGGCCACGGCACAACACGGCCCGCACACACGTGGGGGCCGCGTCATCGTGCCGGGCCGCAAGGGTCCTCCCGTCACCTGTGTGGGTGCCGTCCGAGCCTTCGGCCCGGCCCCAGGAGAAAGCACCAGGATGACCCTCGACCCCCTGGCGATCATCACCGCCTTCGGGCTGATTTTCCTCGCCGAACTTCCCGACAAGACCATGTTCGCGTCGCTGGCCATGGGCACCCGCATGCGCCCGCTGTACGTGTGGTTCGGGACCTCCACGGCCTTCGTCGTCCATGTCGCCCTCGCCGTCGGTGCCGGCAGCCTGCTCAGCCTGCTGCCGACGACGGCGGTCAAGCTCGTCTCCGCCGCCCTGTTCGCCTTCGGAGCCGTGATGCTGCTGCGCGGAGGGGACGACGACGAGGACGGCGAAGGCGGCTCCAGGACCGTCACCGGTTTCTGGCCCGTCTACACCACCGCCTTCATGGCCGTCTTCATCAGCGAGTGGGGGGACCTCACCCAGATCACCACCGCCAACCTCGCCGCCACCAACGGCTGGCTGCCCACCGCCATCGGCTCGGCCGCCGCCCTGATGTCGGTGTCCGCGCTGGCCCTGCTCGCGGGCCGCTTCATCGCCAAGCGCGTCCCGCTGAAGACGGTGCAGCGCATCGGCGGCATCTGCATGGCCGGCCTGGCGATCTGGACACTGATCGAAGCGTTCGCCGGCTGACGGCCCGGCCCGTCGTCGGTGCCCGACGCGCACCGACGACGGGCCGCGCCGCCCGGGTGTCACCCCGTCGCGGGGGTGCGGGCGGCCTGGCCGCCGCCCGGGACGGCCGCCCGTCGCCAGGCCGCCTCACGCAGCAGCCGCAGTCCGTTGAGTCCGACGATGACGGTGGAGCCCTCGTGACCGGCGACGCCGAGCGGCAGGGGCAGGTCGCCCGCCAGGTCCCAGACGACGAGACCGGCGATGAACACCGCGGCGATCACGAGGTTCTGGACGACGAGCGCGCGGGCCCGCCGGGACAGCGAGATCACCGCGGGCACCGCGGCGAGTTCGTCGCGGACTACGACCGCGTCGGCGGTCTCCAGCGCCAGATCCGAACCCGCCCGGCCCATGGCGACACCGGTGTGGGCGGCGGCCAGCGCCGGCGCGTCGTTGACGCCGTCCCCGACGACCATCACCCGGCGCCCGGCCGCCGCCAGTTCCCTGACCGCGCTCACCTTGTCCTCGGGCAGCAGTGCGGCCCGTACGTCCTCGATGCCGGCCTCAGCGGCCAGTCGCGCCGCCGCGCGCGCGTTGTCACCGGTCAGCAGCACGGGCGCGGCCCCGGTGCGCGACGTCAGGGACGCGACGGTCGCGATGGCGTCGGGGCGCAGCCGGTCGGCGACACCGATCAGACCGACGGGCGTACCGTCCACCGTGACCAGCACGGCGGTCCGGCCGCCGTCCTCCAACTCCGCCGTGACGGTTGCCGCCGCGTCGGCGTGGCCGGCCCCGGCGAGCAGCCGGGCGGGCGCACCCACCGCGACCCGGCGCGCCTCGACGGTGGCCACGACGCCGACACCGGGCGTCGACTCGAAGTCCTCCGCGTCCGCAAGGGCGAGTCCCCGCTCCCGTGCCGCGGCCACCACGGCGCGGGCCAGCGGGTGCTCGCTGGGGTGCTCGGCCGCGGCGGCGAGCCGCAGCAGCCCGGCCGCGTCGAGACCGGAACCGGCGAGCGGCCGGACGTCGGTCACCCGCGGGGTGCCCTCGGTCAGCGTGCCGGTCTTGTCGAGGGCGACCGCGTCGACCTCGCCGAGCCGTTCCATGACGACCGCGGACTTGACCAGCACACCGTGCCGACCTGCGTTGGCGATGGCCGAGAGCAGGGGCGGCATGGTCGCCAGGACGACGGCGCACGGCGACGCCACGATCATGAAGGTCATCGCCCGCAGCAGTGCGCCGGTCAGCTCGGCGCCGAAGGCGAGCGGGACGAGGAAGACGGCCAGCGTCGCCGCGACCATCCCCAGCGAGTAGCGCTGCTCGACCTTCTCGATGAAGAGCTGTGTGGGCGCCTTGGTCTCGGACGCCACCTCCACCATGCGCACGATCCGGGCGATCACGCTGTCGGACGCGTCGCGCTCGACGCGCACCCGCAGCGCGCCGGTGCCGTTGAGGGTGCCGGCGAAGACCTCGTCGCCCCGCTCCTTGGCCACGGGCAGCGGCTCGCCGGTGATGGTCGCCTGGTCCACCTCACTGGCGCCGTCGAGGACGCGGCCGTCCGCGCCGACGCGCTCACCGGGCCGTACGAGCACGGTGTCGCCGATGGACAGGTCCTCGACGGCGACGCTCTCCTCACTGCCGTCGGCGGCGATGCGGGCGGCCTTGGCGGGGGCCAGGTCCAGCAGCCCCCGCACGGAGTCGGCGGTGCGGGCGGTGGCCAGGGCCTCCAGCGCGCCCGAGGTGGCGAAGATGACGATCAGCAGCGCGCCGTCCATGACCTGTCCGATCGCCGCGGCACCCAGGGCGGCGACGACCATCAGCAGGTCGACGTCCAGGGTCTTCTCGCGCAGCGCCCGCAGTCCCGCCCAGCCCGGTTCCCAGCCGCCCGCCGCATAGGTCAGGGCGTACAGGGGCACCCACGTCCAGGCCGGGGCGCCGGTCAGCTGCAGGGGCAGCGCGATCAGGAACAGGGCCAGGGCCGCCGCTGCCCAGCGGGCCTCGGGCAGGGCGAGGACACGGGTACGCCGCTGCTGCCCGGCGGGGGCGCGGCCCGGCGAGGTCCGCTCTGCCGGGGCCGGGGCGAGGGTGGAGGTCATCGGGGTCCTTCACACAGGCGTGACAGTTCGCGCGCAGCCGGAAACCCGGCGCTCCTCACCACCGTACAGGAAAGAATGAAGACTCATTCATGCGTTCATGGTTCGTTCTCCGTACGATGATGCCCATGGGTCACGGAGCCGACAGAACCACGACCGCCACCGCGCGCGACCGCCTGGAGACGGTCGGCGCCGCCGATGTGGCCGCCACCCTCCAGGCGCTGGCCACCCCCTCGCGCCTGCGCATCCTGGCCCGCCTCCAGGAAGGCCCCTGCGCGGCCACGGAGCTGGCCGACGCGGTCGGCATGGAACAGTCCGCCTGCTCCCACCAGTTGCGCCTGCTGCGCAACCTCGGCCTGGTCACCGGCGAACGCCGGGGCCGCTCGGTCATCTACGCGCTCTACGACAACCATGTCGCCGAACTCCTGGAACAGGCCCTCTACCACGTCGAACACCTGCGCCTCGGGCTGCGCGACGCCCCGGCCGTGACCGACGCGGCCACTGGGGCGCTCGGGGCCGACGCGGCTGCCGGGGCGCGCTGATCCCTGACCGGCGCATCGGCCGCCGGCGGGGACCGCCGGTCCTTCACACCAGTTCCAGCGCCGCCTTCAGGTTGTGCTCGGCGATGCCCGCCATGGCCTGTCGGTCGGGGAAGCCGCCGTCGAGGAGCCTGAGCGGGCCCGCCGTCAGCGAGAGCCGCTGGGCCAGCGTGTAGAGCGCGAGCCGGCCCTCGTCCAGTTCGTCCGCCCCGAGCGGGCGATAGGCGTCCGCGAAGCGGATGCGCAGGAAGACGTGCTCCCATTCCACGTCGAAGTACATCAGGCCCTCGATGTCGATCAGCACGGGGTGCCCGTCACCGTCCATCCGCACATGGTCGGGCCCGAGTTCGCCGTGCACTACGCAGTGCTCCGCGCGCGGTCGCACCCCCGCCGTGAGTTTCCGCAGCCGCTCCTCCAGCCGGTCGCGGGCCGCCGCGACCCGGGGGTCACGCGACGCCGCCTCAGCGAGGTCGCGCAGCGCACGGTCCAGGACGATCCCCTCGCACGACGTCCCGCGCGAGGTGCCTCCCGCGTCGACCACGGCCACTTTCCCGTACCGGGGCGCGCGATACGACCGCATCGCCGCCAGCGCCTCGGCCAGCCGAGCCGTGACCGCGGCGGCCGCGCGTGGATCGCGGGCGAGCAGATCCTCCAGGCTCCGGCCCGCGATGTCCTCGACGATCACCAGATCGGCAGGGCCGCCCTCGCCCGCCCGCTGGACGAGCCGGATCCGCGGGACTCGGACGCCGAGCCCGTCCAGGCGTGCGTGCGCGGCCTCGAACAGGCGCAGCCCGAGGCCGGGCGAGAACGGATCCGTCAGGTCGTCGTCGCCCTGTGCGGCCGGCCAGTAGTTCTCGCTGTCGTCCCACAGGTAGGCGATCGCCGTCGTCGCGTCGTCCATCACGAGGCGGTACACGCCCTTCTTGCTGCCGCCCGCCACTCGCTCGGCCGCCGCCAACTGCCGCCCACCACCCAGGGCGTCCCGCGCCGCTCCCGCCAACCGCTCCCGCTTTACCCCTGTGGGCACCATGCCTTCGAACCACCTCTCCGCCGCGACGACCTCGGCAACCTACGCGATCACCGACACCGCCACGAGCGGTTTGCTCCCTGACCGGCGGCCGACGGGCCGCAGACCGGTCCGCGGCCGGGTCCGGGGAGATCCGGAACCGGGCCGGCAAGGAACGACGTCGTGTCCACGAGCCCCTTGCCTGATCGTGAAGGAGTCACGGGTATGACACCGACGGCTGCGCGCCACCTCTATCTCGTACGGCACGGCGAGGCGCTGCCGGACGAGAGCGGGTTGTCGCACAACGGACGGCGGCAGGCGGCGCTGCTCGGCCGGCGCTTGGCGAAGCACCCCATCTCCGTGGTGCACCACGGCCCACTGCCCCGCGCAGCGCAGACCGCGGAGCTGATCGGCGAGCACCTGGACGGCGCCGTACTTCGGGTTTCGGAGGCAGCCGGTGACTATGTTCCGTACGTCCCGCGGCGGGAGGAACTGCCGTCCGACAGCGCCGACCACTTCCTGCGTTTCCTCGCCGGGGCCACGGCCGAGGACCGCGAGCGCGGCCCGGAGCTGGCGGAACGGGCCCTGGCACAGTTCACCGGACCCGCCGAGGGCGACCAGGAGCGCCATGAGGTGGTCGTCACCCACAACTTCCTGATCGGCTGGCTGGTGCGGCATGCGATGGACGCGCCGAAATGGCGCTGGCTCGGGCTCAATCACGGCAACGCCGCCCTCACCGTCATCCGGTATGCGCCGGGCCGGCCGTCGTCCGTGCTGGTTCACAACGACATGCGGCACCTGCCCGCCGAGTTGTGCTGGTCGGGGTTCCCCGCCGAGTTGCGGTTGTGAGGCGCTGTGTGACCGGCGGCTTCTTCGACGCCACGGTGGACGGGCCGGCCCCGGCCGTGTGCTGAGGGGCGCCTACGAGATCAGGCACCAGTAGCTGCCGTAGTGGCCGATGGCGATGCGGGCGGCCCGTGGGACGAGGCGTGGGTCGGGTTGGCCGACGGCCGCCATCGAGCATGCCGGGTCACCGACCGTCCGGGCGGCGGCCATCCGCTGAGCAGCGGACTCGGCGGCCTGGGACGTGTACCACGTCGTGGTGATCGTCGTGTAGCGGGTGGCTGTCGGTGTGGGGGTGGGCAATGGCGTAGGAGGCACCGGCGTCGGTTGTGCGGCGGTGGCGGTGGCGGTGGTTGTGGCGGTGGGCGTGGGTGTCGGTGGGGGCGTGCGGGACGGGACCTGTGGCGACGGGCCCGGCCTTGTCGGCTGCGGCTGGGGTTGCGGCTTCGGCGGAATCGGTGCCGGTGTCGGCGCCGCTGTCGGCTGTGCGGGTGCCGGTTTCTGGGACGGCGTCGGTGCCGACGGCCGCGGGTGCGCGGACACCGGGGTCGCCGTCGGTGTCCTCGGCGGTGTGGGCGGTGCCGGTGTCGGCGTGACCGGCGTGGGTGGTGCCGACGTCGCGGACCGGGTCGGTTTCGGTGGCGTCTGGGACGTCGGTACGGGGGACGGGAGCGCCGTCGTCGGACTGGGCGCCGTCGGGTGGGCCGGTGGCGTCGCGGGCCGAGCCGTGGCCGTCGCCGTCGGCCGGGGCGCCGGTGGGCGCGTCGCCGTCGGCCGTGGGGCGCTGGGTGTCTGCGTCGGCGTCGGCCGCGTGGTGCCGGATGTCGGGGTCGGCGGTGTGGTGCTGGATGTCGGGGTCGGCGGCGTGGTGCTGGGTGTCGGGGTCGGCGGCTGAGGCGTTCGTGATGGTGGTGTCGGGAGGGTCAGGTTTCCCGAGGGGGACGGTGTCGGGCGGGGCGTGCCGCCGTGCGGTCCCGTCAGGAACCACACGCCGATGCCGCCACAGACGGCCACGGCCGCGCCCGCCGCGATCCACGGGGCCTTCCGGGGTGGGCGTCGGTGACGGTTCATGGTTCTCACTGTCCGTCCGGCGATCGGGTACTTCAAGCGGGGCCGGTGGCGTCCCAGCGCCCTCTCCGACGCCGCTGACCTGCGGTTATGGCATAGCGTCGGGTCATGCCCCGGACCTTCACCGGCCCATGACGCCCGGTGCGGCCCGGCGTCGGCGGAGCGGGTCCGGTACCGCCGCGGCACAACGGGTCGCCGCATTGCTCCATTCGGCTTCGGCGAAGGCGCCCTCCCCGTCCGCGATCCGTGGCGCGACGGTCCGGAAAACCGGCCGCCGAAGCGGGCCGCGGCCGGTGCGCCGGCGGGTTTGAAACCGGCGAGCCGCGGCTACCCCTCGATGGTCGTCGTCATCGTCGAAGGCACGCGTGCGCGAGGACCGACGGGGCTCGGCAGGCGCGCTCAAGGCGGCCCGCGGACTCCGGCGCCGTGCCGAGGCCCGCCACGCCGAGGAGGTCAGCTTGGGACGCGTCACGGTGGATCCGTACACGGGGCCGACCACCCGCGCACCGGGCACCGAACCCACGGCGGGCGTGGCGCTGGTGACGGGTGCCTCGTCCGGGATCGGAGCGGCCGTCGCACGCTCCCTGGCGACCGAGGGATGGGAGCTGCTGGTCTCCGGACGCGACCGTGCCCGGCTGGACACGGTGGCGCGCGAGACGTCCGCCGTCGCGATCCCCTGTGACCTGGCCGCCGCCGACGGCCCCCGGCAACTGGCCCACCGGGCCTTCGGGAAGGCGCAGGACATCGATCTGCTCGTCGCCGCGGCGGGAGTGGGCTGGGCCGGGCCGTTCGCCTCGATGCCCGCCGACGAGGTGGACCACGTACTCACCGTGGACCTGGCCTCGGTGGTGCACCTGGTCCGGCAGCTGCTGCCCCACATGACGGCGCGCCGCCAGGGCCGGCTGGTGCTGATCGGCTCCGTCGCGGGAAGCGTCGGCGTACGGGAGGAAGCGGTGTACTCGGCGGCGAAGGCGGGGCTCGGCGCCTTCGCGGACGCGTTGCGGTACGAGTTGAAGGGCACCGGCGTGCGGGTGACCCATGTCGTGCCCGGCGTGGTGGACACCCCGTTCTTCGCCCGCAGGGGGGTGCCCTACGCGCGTACCCGCCCGCGTCCGGTGCCGCCCGAGCGGGTGGCCGCCGCGGTCGTCACGGCGGTACGCCGCGACCAGCCCGAGGTGTTCGTGCCCGGCTGGCTCCGAATGCCGATCGCGGTGCGCTCCCTGGCACCCACCACGTACCGGCGGCTGGCGGGCCGGTTCGGTTGACGGCGCCACGAGGCCACGGCACCGCGACGCCACGGCGACCGCGCGGGAGCCGTGTTCGGGCCGGAGGACCGCACGGGGACGCGAAGGGAGACGGACATGCCGGACGACATCCACTGGGGCCGGTGGTGCACCGGGGCGCTCGCCGTGCCCGCGCTCGTCGCCGCCGCCCACCTCGGGCCGGCCGGAACCTGGCTGCCCGGTCCGCGACGCGCCCTGCTGCCCGTGCTGGCGGGCACGGGCTCCCCCGACCATGTGGCGCTCACCTTCGACGACGGTCCCGATCCCCGTTCCACACCCGCCTTCTTGGCCGCCCTCGACGAACTGGCGGTCCGTGCCACGTTCTTCGTGCTGGGCGAGCAGGTGCTGGGCCACGGGCGGCTGAGCCGGGACATCGTCCGGCGCGGTCATGAACTCGCCGTCCACGGCTGGACGCACAACCGCCCCTGGCGGCCCGCCCCGCGCCGGGAGACCCGGCTGCTCGCACGGGCCGCGCACGCGGTGGCGCAGGTGTCGGGCACCGCACCCACCTGGTACCGGCCGCCGTACGGCATCCTGACCGGCGACCGGCTGCTGGCCGCGCGCCGCACCGGACTGCGCCCGGTGCTGTGGACGGCCTGGGGCCGCGACTGGACCGGCGACGCCACCGCGCGGTCCGTGACCGCGACCGTACTGGCCGACCTGCGGGGCGGCGGCACGGTGCTGCTGCACGACACCGACCGCCATGCGGCACCGGGATGCTGGCGGGCGACGCTGGCCGCCCTGCCCGCACTGGTGGGGGCGTGCCGGGCGGCCGGCCTGTCGGTGGGCCCGCTCGGCGAGCACGGCGTGGCGAGCCCGGTGCGTACGCCCGATGCCGGGGCGGCGGGCGTCACCGGCAGATGGCCGGGCACCGGCGCCGGCCTGCGATGATCCGGTACGGGCACGGCCGCTGGTGCCGCACACCGCGGCGCGCCGGACGCACCCGGCCGCGGCGCGGGGCCCCGACCGGTCCGGTGGCCGACGCGGACCGGGCGTCAGGCGTCGCCGTCGGACCCGCCCGTCACCCCGCGGGCGGTCAGCAGCTCCAGCGGACGGACGACGTCCCCCCGGACCAGGCGGCGGCCGGGCACCGAGCCGTCCGGGCCGAGACGGTCCAGGGTCCGCACCAACTGCCAGGCGTCGTCGGCGTACTCGGTCAGGCCGAGGGCCGCCATCCGGTGCACGCCCTCGGCGCCGTGGCCGGGAATCGGACGGTACCCGATGACCGGGACACCGACGGCGAGCGCTTCCAGCGCCGTCTGCCCCGCGGCGTTGTCGACCACGGCGTAACAGGCCGCGATCAGGCCCGGCATGTCGTCCACCCAGCCCATGGCGAGCGTCCCGGGCACCCGCGCCAGGGCGCGGCGCAGCCGCTCGTTGCGCCCGCACAGGGCGACCGGCAGGTATCCGGCGCCGGACAGCAGCCGGGCCGTCGCGCCGAGCCGGCTCCCCACCCCCCACGCCCCGGCGGACAGCAGCACGGGCGCGCGGCGCCCGGCGGCGTCGGCGAGCCGGCGCCGCCAGGACGACTCACCCGCCGGGTGCGGGCTGAAGCGGTCCGGCAGCAGCGGACCGCACGCGGTGGCGGGCCGCCCCAGGCGCCGCCGTACGTCCTGGGCGATCTCCTCGGTGAGGCAGAGATGGAGGTCGTTCCCCCGGTGCAGCCACTGCCGGTGCACGGCGAAGTCGGTGATCACCACCGCGCTGGGGACCGTGAGCCGGCCGCGGGCACGCATCCGGCCGGTCAGCTGTGCGGCGAGATGGAAGACCGCGACGACCGCGTCGGCGCGACCGTGCGCCACCTCGGCGCGCAACCGGTCCTCGGCGAGCACGGCGAGCGGGGTGCTGCCCGGCCGCGGCCCGTCGCCGGCCCGGAAGAACGCGGTGTAGATACCCGCGTACACCAGCGGGGCGTGCCGGATCGACGAGCGGTAGAAGCCGCGCAGCCCCGCTCCGATGCGGGCGGGCAGCAGCTCCAGTACGTCCGTGTGCAGCGCCTCGTGTCCGGCCGTGCCAAGACGCCGGGCCAGCTCGACCGCCACCGCGTCATGGCCCGCCCCCATGCTCGCGCTGACCACCAGCAGCCGGCTCACGGCCGGCGCCGCACCGGTTCGGCGGCGCCCCGCCGGGGCGCGGCGGTGTGCGGGGGCGGGCAGGGATCCGGCGGGCACGGACGCGGGCACGGACACGTATGGGGCATGATCACCTTGTATCGCACAGTGGGCCACAGGTATCCGCACGACCGGCCGCCAAACGGGGGCCGGTCGGTATCCACCCGACGTGCGTAGCCTCAAGAGGGCAGGTTTATCCGTGCGCACGGCGGTTACCACTGTGTTCGTGCCGCCGGCTGCTGCTCGCCCAACGGCTGTGCGGTGGCCGCTCGCCGGGACTTCCCGCGAACGACAGGCATCCGCATGAACGTGCTCACCGTCGTCACGGCCCTGCTGTCCGCGCTGTGCAACGCGGCGGCGTCCGTCCTGCAGCGCAGGGCCGCGGTCCAGCCGGACGGGGTCCGCGGCCGGGGCGCGAAGGCGGCGGTCGCCCGGCTCGCGCGACTGCTGAGGCGTCCGTTCTGGTGGGCCGGCGCGATGGCCATGCTGCTGTCCGCGGTCTTCCAGGTCATCGCCCTCGATTCCGGGGAACTCTCCCTCGTGCAGCCCCTTCTGGCCAGCGAGCTGCTGTTCACCCTGCTCATCGGGGCGGTGGTGTTCCGGCACTCGCCCGGCGCCCGGACCTGGCGCCCCTTCGTAATGCTCGCCGTCGGCCTGGCGGTCTTCCTGCTCAGCGCGTCCCCGTCCCAGGGCGGCGAACGGGCCGGCGACTGGCGCTGGCTGCTGGTCGGAGGCGGGCTGGCGGGCTGTGTCGCCGTCCTGCTGGCGACGGCCCTGCGGTTGCGCGGCCCGCCGCAGGCCGCCACGCTCGGCACCGCGACCGCCGCGTGCTTCGCGGTCACGGCCGCGCTCATCAAGGAGGTGACCGGGCGCTTCCCGGACGGACCCACCGCGGTCCTCACCACATGGCACACCTACGCCGCCGCCACCACCGGTGTGCTGAGCGTGCTGCTGCTCCAGTGGACGTTGCGGGCCGGCACCCTGGCCGTCTCCCAGCCGGCCCTGACGCTGGGCGATGCCCTGATCAGCGTCGCCCTCGGCGGCCTGCTGTTCGGGGAGAGCATCGCGCTGGGCTGGCGCCTGCTGCCCGAACTGGTGGGCGTCGCCCTCATGGCGGCCGGCATCGTCGGACTGACCCGGTCGCCCGTGGTCAGCGGCGGCGGCAGCTGGGACGAGGCGGAGTCGGAGGATTCGGCGCCGCGACGCCGCTGACCCGGTGCTGCATGCCGCCCCGTTTTGGCGCCGGCGGACGGGATATTCGGCGGTCATGAGGTCGATGAGGTTCGTACAACGAACCCCGAGGGAGTGACCATGATTGTTCTGGGGATCATTCTGCTGGTCGTGGGATTCCTCACCACCCTGCACTTTCTGTGGACGATAGGAATCATCATCCTGGTGATCGGGCTGATCCTGTGGATCCTCGGCACCGTGGGACACGCGGTCGGAGGCCGCCGTCACTACTGGTGAGCACACCAGGGGGCGCCGGGCCGGGGACCCCGGCCGGGCAGGACCGTCTGACCCAACCGGCCGGTGGCGGGGGCCGAGGCCGGGCCATACGGTGAAATGAGTGCCCCGGAAGCACCCGATCGGGTCAGTGCCTGCGCGCGGATTCCGGGCCGCCGCAGGCCGGAGCCGCACACACGTGTGCGGATGTGTCTCCCCGTTCGCGATCATCGCCACTTCTGCCCGTGACCGTCAGGAAGGGGAGCCCTTCATGCCCGCACACTCCCATCGGCCGGTGCCCCAGCCCGTGTTGTCGCCGCTCACCAGCGCGGCGATCTTCTTGGTGGTGACCATCGACGAGGGTGGCGAGCCGGTCGTACGGGAGACGCTGTCGGACCTGACCGGGCTCCAGCGGGCGGTCGGCTTCCGGGCGTCACAGGACGGGCGGCTCAGCGTGGTCGTGGGCATCGGCTCCGCCGCCTGGGACCGGCTGTTCGCCGGTCCCCGCCCGGCCGAGCTGCACACCTTCCGCGAGGTGGCCGGCGCCCGGCACCGCGCCGTATCGACCCCGGGCGACCTGTTGTTCCACATCCGCGCGGCCCGGCTGGACCTGTGCTTCGCGCTGGCCGCCGAGATCATGGAACGGCTGCGCGGTGTGGTCACCACCCGCGACGAGGTCCATGGCTTCAAGTACTTCGACGTGCGTGATCTGCTCGGGTTCGTCGACGGCACGGAGAACCCGACGGGCCCCGCCGCGGACGCGGCGGTCCTGATCGGTGACGAGGACCCGCCGTTCAGCGGCGGCAGCTATGTGATCGTGCAGAAGTACCTGCACGACCTCCAGGCGTGGAACGCCCTTCCGGTGGAGGCCCAGGAGTCGGTGATCGGGCGCCGGAAGCTGTCCGACGTCGAACTGGACGACGCCGTCAAACCGGCCGACTCCCATGTGGCGCTGACCACGATCGAGGACCCGGACGGGACGAAGCACGAGATCCTGCGCGACAACATGCCCTTCGGCAGCGTCGGGGACGGCGAGTTCGGCACCTACTTCATCGGCTACGCCCGCACCCCGGCCGTGACCGAGCGGATGCTTGAACGCATGTTCCTGGGCGACCCGCCGGCCTCCCACGACCGGATCCTGGACTTCTCCACCCCGGTGACCGGGTCGCTGTTCCACGTCCCCACCAGTGACTTTCTCGACAACCTTCCCGATCCGCCGACCGCGGGCCAAGCCGAGGAGACCATCGACGCGGACGAAACCGCCGGCGCGGACGAGACCGTCGGCACCGGCGCGGACGAGGCCATGCCGACGGCGCTCCCGGCGGCCGTCGCCGACGGCTCCCTCGGCATCGGCGATCTGAGAACGTGACAGGAGGCGATCCCGCACGATGGACAATCTGCACCGGGAACTGGCACCCATCTCCGCCGCGGCGTGGGCCGATCTGGAGGACGAGGCACGGCGCACGTTCAAACGGCACATCGCGGCCCGCCGGATCGTCGACGTGCCCGAGCCGGGCGGCACCGAACTCGCGGGTGTGGGCAGCGGCCACCTGGCGGACGTGGCGCCGCCGGCCGAGGGGGTCACGGCGCGCGTACGCCGTTTCCAGCCCCTCGTCGAACTGCGGGTGCCGTTCACCGTCGACCGGCAGCAGGTCGACGACGTCGCGCGCGGTGCCAGGGACGCGGACTGGCAGCCGGTCAAGGACGCCGCCCGGAAGATCGCGTTCGCCGAGGACCGCGCCGTGTTCGAGGGCTACGCCGCGGCGGACATCACCGGACTGCGGCAGAGTGCGTCCAACGCCGCCCTGGCCCTGCCCGCCGAGGTACGCGCCTACCCGGACGTCGTCAGCAAGGCCCTGACGGCGCTGCGGCTCGCGGGCGTCGGCGGGCCGTACGCGCTGGCGCTGAGCGCCGAGGCGTACACCGCCGTCAGCGAGACCTCCGACTACGGCTACCCGGTCATCAAGCACATCGCCCGGGTCCTGGACGGCGACATCGTCTGGGCGCCCGCCATCGACGGCGCCTTCCTGCTGTCGAAACGCGGCGGGGACTTCGAACTGCGCATCGGCCAGGACGTGTCCATCGGCTATCTGTCGCACGACGACACGAGCATCCGGCTGTACTTCCAGGAGACGCTGACCTTCCTCGCGTACACCGGCGAAGCGGTCGTGCCCGTAGGTCCGCAGACCCCGCCGACCGACCGCCCCCGGGAGACGAGGCTGTGAAGGCCGCGGTTCTCGGAACCGGTGCGGTCGGATCGGCCGCGCTGGACCCTCAGTCCGGCGGCGCCGGGGCGTCACCCTGCCCGGCCGGGGCCCGACGCATCCGGAGCAGTGGCCGGCACGCTGTCAGCAGGGCGCACAGGACCAGCACGGCGGGAAGGACGGCGGCCCACGCCGGAGCCGTCCGCAGCAGTGCCATGCACGCGCCCGCACCCACGATCAGGGCGCCCAGCCGGGCCGGCACCCACCGGTCCGGGCGGGCCACGCCCACCCCCTTGACGATGTACGTGGCCAGCGTGCCGGTGAGATAGGTGGTGGGCGCCGCGGCCCGCCCGGCCGCCACCATCGCCGCGGCCTGGATCCCCATGGCCGCGGCGGCACCGAACTGCAGCACGTCCCGCATCACGTCCCCCGGCCTGCCGTCGACGGCGGCCCAGATCCCCGCGCCCACGGCGAGCAGGACGGCCTCGCCGCCCAGGCAGAGCAGCACCGGTGCCGGCCAGTGCGTGACGACGCCCGTGCGCCGCCGTGTGAGCCACGCGACCGCCGCGGCGCCCAGCCCGAACCCCGCCAGTGCCAGCAGCGCCGCCGTCACCCCCGTGTTCTGCCCCCGGCCGATCGCCATTCCGAGCAGCGCGAGGTTGCTCGTCATGACCCCGGCGAAGACATGGTCCAGTGCGGTGAACGAGACGGCCTCCACCGCCCCGGAGGCCGCGACCAGCAGGACCACCGCCAGACGCAGCGCCGCCTCCGGTCCGGCAGGCGGTCGCGCCGGGTGCGGTCCGGCTCCCTCTCCGCTGACCTCGCTCACAACGCCGGAGCGTAACGCAAGCGAACTGCCCGCCCAGGTCGCCTGCCTCGTGTTGCCGGTGCCCCGCAGGCCCCTGAGCCGGACCCGGACCACTCGGCGCGGTACGCCGGGTACGGCGTACCGTCCGGGCCCCGATGATGCGCCCTTGTGTTCGGGACCCGCCCCCGCGGTGTGCCCGCAGGAGGCCCGTGGAACGGAAAGACCGTGAAAGGCCCGTGCGGTACGGGCGCTCGCATGCGGTGAGGGGCTGGGCGATGAGGATGGGAGCGCACCGGGGCGCGGTGGCGGTGCTGGGCCTGGGCATGGCGGTGGCCGTCGTGGGCTGCGGATCGGGCG
Source organism: Streptomyces sp. NPDC102462 (assembly GCF_044765425.1). Taxonomy (NCBI): domain Bacteria; kingdom Bacillati; phylum Actinomycetota; class Actinomycetes; order Kitasatosporales; family Streptomycetaceae; genus Streptomyces; species Streptomyces sp. NPDC102462. The sequence continues at coordinate 20,513 of NZ_JBIWKB010000004.1, forward strand.
GCGGAGCGGCGGACGGCGGTCCGGGCAGGGGCGGCTCGGGGGAGGGGGCCGGGCCGCGTCCCCCGACGGCCGCTTCCGCACCCGACGTCGCCGACGGCACGGACGGCACGGACGGCACGGACGTCGCCGATGTTGCCGACGGCACGGTCGGCACCGATGTCGCCGGCTGCTTCGACGGGCGCTGCCGGATCCTGGTGACGCAGCAGCCGACCCGCATTCCGGTCGACGACCGGTTCGGGGTGGGCTCGCTGGAGGTCACGAGCGTCACGGCGCGCTCCGTGGTCGTACGGGCCTCGGGCGGCGGCACGTTCCTGTCCACGTCGGTCGGAGAGGGCGGCACGGGAAGCCTCAACGGGCTGGGCTTTCGCGTGACGGAACTGCGCGACGGGAGGGCCGTGCTCGACTTCTTCCCGCAGAAGTAGCCCGGCCGGCTCTCGGACCACGGGTCCCGGTGCCGCGGACGGCGCTCTGCGCGGGCGTCGCCCCGCTCATTGCCTTGTTCCGGCAATCCTGCCGGGACGCGCACTGCCGGTGGCAGCCCTGGGCGGTGCCCGGCCCCCGTGTTCCAATGCGCTGACGAGGTTCTACGGGGAGGAACGTACGGTGAGGTCGTCAAGGCGGGACGCGCTAGGGGCCGTCGTATGGCTGTTGTTCGCGGTTCTGACCGTCGGCGGCGGGGTGGCGATGGCCTACGAGATTCCGGGAGCGCTGGAACGCGAGCGGGAGTACCGTGCCGCTCCGGCCTGCGCCTCGGTACCGGTGGTGGCGTCGGGGTGCCGGTGGAACCAGGAGTTCACCGTGCGCAAGGCCGCCTTGCACCGCGGCAATAAGGGCCGTCCGCCGGAGGCCGAGTTGTTGCTGCCGTCCGGCAAGCAGTGGGACGTGACGTTCCCTCAGACCGATCCGGTGGTCTCCGCGATGGAGCCGGGCGACAAGGTCGTCGGCGTCATCTGGTACGGGGAGGTGGTCGAGGTACGGGACGCCGCCGGACAACGGCAGCAGACGTACGCCGGGCCCGTGGGGTGGCCCGAGGACCGGTTCGGCGGCATGCTCGCCTGTTTCTCGTTCGGCCTGGCGGCCCTCGTCGGGGGACTGTGGTCACTGTTCGCGCGGGGCGACCGGCGGCACGGGAGAGCGGCGGCCGTGGTGCGGTGGCACGGCGTCGGCATGGGCGTCGCCGCCATCCTGACGCTCTGGGCGCAGGCCGCCAACGACTGGCCGATGTGGGCGATCCCGGCGATCTGGGGGCCGGTCGCGCTGCTGCTGCTCGCCTCCATGGTGGCCTTCTCTATCGCCGCGCTCCGCGGTGACCTGGACGACGACACCCCGGCCACCGCCCCGGCCGCCTGACCGCCCCGAAGCGGCGCGGCGCAGCCCCGCGCTTCAGGCCGCCCGGACGGCGACCACGTACGGCGGCGCCGGTGCACGACGGACCAGTCCGTACGACGGCACGGTGCACGCTTCACCGGCCGCCGACCCGTGGTGACCGGAGCCGCCACCGCCGAACGCCTCGCGGGCGGGAGCCGCCGTCGTGCTCGCCGACAACGCGGACGCACATGGCACCGCCGTGGCCAAGGATCACCGACGGCGACGGGCGCGCCCACTGCGTACCGGCGATGGGACGGCAGGGCGCGGACCCCGCCCACACCGTCGAGGCCGACCTCGCCACCAGGAGATCGGGCGGCTCCTCTACCTCACAGAACGGGACGGGAAGCGGGCCCCGGCCTCCGACTGGTCTGGGCGGAGCGGGAACTTGCCACCTCACTGGCCTAGTCTGGTGGCATGATCACGCTCGCCCAGTTGGCCGAGGACCCCCATCCGCATCTGGCCCGGCTCAGGGGCACCGCCCCGGTGGTGTGGCTGGCGGCGCTGGGCGGGTGGATGGTCACCTCACGCGCCCAGGCGCTCGCCGTGATGCGGGACGCCGAGACGTTCACCGTGGACGACCCCCGGTTCACCACGGCGCGGATCACGGGACCCAGCATGCTCTCCGTCGACGGTGCCGAACACGCCCGTCACCGTGACCCGTTCACCGACCCCTTCCGTCCCGCGGCGGCCCGGGACTCCTTCGCGGACACCGTGCGGCACGAGACCGACCGGCTGCTGGACGGCCTCGAAGGACGCGGGGAGGCCGAGTTGCGGCGGGAGTTCGCCGGGCCGCTGGCCGCCCGGACCATGGCGCGGGCGCTCGGCCTCGACGGTGTTCCCGTCGACCGGGTGCTGCGCTGGTACGAGGCCATCGTGATGTCCGTGCACGAGCTGACCGAAGGACGTCCCGCCGGCGCCGAGGGCCCCGCCGCCTACGCGGCGCTGCGGGAAGCCGTGGCCGCCACGGTGGACGCCGGATCACCCCGGTCCCTGCTGGTCACCGCCGCCCGGGACCTGGACCTGCCGGACCTGGCCGCCAACGCGGCCGTTCTGCTGTTCGGCGGGATCGAGACGACCGAGTCGATGATCACCAACCTCCTGTCCCACCTCCTGCACGCACCACGGCGGCTGGCGGAGCTGCGGGCGGAACCGGAGCTGCTGGACAACGCGATCGAGGAGTCCCTGCGGCTGGAACCCGCCGCCGCTGTGGTCGACCGGTACGCCACCCGTGACGTGCGGCTGGCCGGCGCGGACATTCACCGGGGCGACCTGGTCACCGTGTCGCTGGCAGCGGCCAACCGCGACCCGGACGTGTTCCCCGACCCCGACCGCTTCGATCTGCGCCGCCCCAACTCCCGGCAGCACCTCGCCTTCGCGCACGGTCCGCACTACTGCCTGGGCGCCCACCTGGCCCGTCTGGAGACCCGGATCGCCCTGCGCTCCTGCCTCGACCGCCTGGACGGCCTGCGTCCCGACTCCGACCGCCCGTCCGCCGTCCGCGGACTGGTCTTCCGCAAGCCGCCCGCCCTGTGGGCCCGTTGGGACCGCCGGCACTGAGGGACCGGCACGGTCCGCCGTGCCGCCGGCTCGGGTGACCGGATCGGTCCGCTGCCGGACCTGATGCTGCCTGTCGCCGGCCCCCTCGGACACCGGAGGCTGGTCGGCATGACCCGAGCACTGATCGTCATCGACGTCCAGGAGTCCTTCCGCGCCCGCCCGCTGTGGGAGACCATCTCCGACCCGGAGATCGCCGGCAAGGTGAACCGTCTGGTCCGGCTGTCCCGGGAACGGGGGGACCTGGTCGTGTGGGTCCTGCACGCCGAGCCCGGCAGCGGCGATGTCTTCGACCCGGCACTCGGCCACGTCCGGCTCATGGCGGGACTCGAACGAGCCGACGGCGAGCCCCTGGTCCACAAGACATCGCACAACGCCTTCACCACCACCAACCTGCAGCGACTCCTCACCGAACACGGAATCCGCGACCTGACCGTGTGCGGCATCCGCACCGAGCAGTGCGTGGAGACCACCACCCGCGTGGCCAGTGACCTCGGCTTCCGGGTCACCTTCGTCACCGACGCGACCGCGACCAACCCCATCGCACACCCCGACGCCCCCGCCGACCGGAGCGTCGCCGAACTGCTCGCCGACCCCCGGACCCTGCCCGCCGAAGAGGTCGTCCGGCGCACCGAGTACGCCCTCGCCGGGCGCTTCGCCACCCTCACCACGATCGACCGGCTGGAAGCGGCGGCAGCACATCGGGCATGATGACCGGATCGTGACCCACGTCGTCTTCTTCCTGGTGCCCGGCGTCCATGTGCTCGACCTGGCCGGTCCGGCGCAGGTCTTCTCCACGGCCGCCGACCTCGGGCACCCCTACACGCTCGCCTACGTCGCCGAACAGCCCCAGGTCCCGACCGCGCAGGGCCTGCCGCTCGTGGCCCGGCTCGACTGGCCCGCACTGGGTCCGGACGACCTGATCGTCGTGCCCGGCTGGCGGGCGAGGACACTGGCCCGAAGCCCCGCCATCGCCGACGCCTCCCTGCGGGTGCTGCGCGACCACCATGCCCGGGGCGGGACGGTGGCCAGCGTCTGCGCCGGAGCCGAGGCGCTGGGCCGGGCCGGTCTGCTCGACGGCCGGCGCTGCACCACCCACCACGACGTACAGGACGAACTGGCCCTGCGCCACCCCGGCGCGACCGTGGTCCGCGACGTGCTGTTCACCGTCGACGACCGGGTGATCACCTCGGCCGGCATCGCCAGCGGCATCGATCTGGCCCTGCACCTGGTGGCGACCCGGCACGGCCCGGCCGCCGCGGCCCGGGTGGCCCGGGACATGGTCGTCTACGCCCGCCGCAACGGTCACGAGCAGCAGTCCAGCGCGATGTTCCGGCACCGCTCCCATCTCGACGACACCGTGCACCGCGCCCAGGACATCATCGACGCCCGCTTCGACCGGCCGCTCCCGCTGCCCGCCCTGGCCGCGGCCGTCGGCGTGAGCGAGCGCACCCTCACCCGGCTCTTCGGCCGCGCCACCGGCCTCACCCCACTGCGCTACCAGCAGACCCTCCGTCTGGAACGCGCCGAACACCTCATCGGCCAGGGCACGACGGTCGATGCCGCGGCCCGCACCGTCGGCTTCCAGGACGCCCGTATGCTGCGCCGCCTGCGCTCCCGCACCGGCTGAACGCCCCGTGTCCGGCCGCAGTCGCCCGGCCCGGTTCATCCGTGCGGCGGGGCCGGGCCGACCATGGCGGCGGGAGCGACGACGCGGTCGAATTCCTCGGCGGTGACGTCGCCGGTGGCCAGCGCGGCCTCGCGCAGGGTGGTGCCCTCGTCCTCGGCCTTGTGTGCGATCGCGGAGGCCCTGTCGTAGCCGATGACCGGGGACAGGGCGGTGACCAGCATCAGCGAACGGTCGACGAGTTCGGCGATCCGGTCGCGGTCGAGCCGGGCGCCCTCGATGCAGTACTGGCGCAGCTTGGTGCACGCGTCGCCCAGGACGGTGGCCGCGTGCAGGAAGTTGTTGATGATCAACGGGCGCATGGCGTTGAGTTCGAAGTTGCCCTGGGAACCGGCGAAGGCCACGGCGGTGTCCTCGGACAGCACCTGGATGCAGACCATGACCATCGCCTCGCACTGGGTCGGGTTGACCTTGCCCGGCATGATCGAGGAGCCCGGTTCGTTCGCCGGCAGGATCAGCTCGCCCAGGCCGCAGCGCGGCCCGGAGGCCAGCCAGCGGATGTCGTTGGCGATCTTCATCAGCGCTACGGCGAGGGCCCGCAGCCCGGCCGACGCCCCGGCCATCGCGTCCAGGCCGCCCTGCGCGGCGAACTTGTTCTCGGCCGTGGTGAACGGGTGGCCGGTCGCGGACGCGATCTCGGCGGCGATCTGCTCGGCGAAACCGGGCGGGGCGTTCAGCCCGGTGCCGACCGCGGTGCCGCCCGCTGCGAGTTCGAGCAGCCCCTCGGCGGATCCGCTGACCCGGCCCAGAGCCTGTCTCAGCTGGTGGGCGTAGCCGGACCACTCCTGCCCGACGGTGAGCGGGACCGCGTCCTCCAGGTGGGTGCGGCCGATCTTCACCACGTCCTGCCACTGCTCGGACTTCGCTTCGATGGCCTGAACCAGCGCCCGCACGCTGGGCAGCAGATGTTCGTGGACCGCCTTGATGGCGGCGATGTGCATGGCGGTGGGGAAGGTGTCGTTGGAGGACTGCCCCATGTTGACGTGGTCGTTGGGATGGACGGGCGACTTGCTGCCCAGCTCGCCGCCGACCAGCTGGATCGCCCGGTTGCTGATCACCTCGTTGGTGTTCATGTTGGACTGCGTACCGGATCCGGTCTGCCACACGTACAGCGGGAAGTGCTCGTCGAGGCTGCCCGCGATGACCTCGTCCGCGACCTTCCCGATCAGCTCGGCCTTCCAGGCAGGCAGCCGTCCGGCGCGCCCGTTGACCAGCGCGGCGGCCTTCTTGACATAGCCGTAGGCGTGGTAGACGGCCTTGGGCATCCGGTCGTCGCCGATGGAGAAGTGGATCAGGGACCGTTGGGTCTGCGCGCCCCAGTAGCGGTCGGCGGGTACGTCGATGGCGCCCATCGAGTCGGTCTCCCGCCGGGTGCCGGTCGCCTCCAGTCCGACGGGGATGTCGAGGATCTTCGGGGCCCGGTCCTCCGCGGTCCGCTCCGCGCCGGAGCGCCGCGCGGTCACGAGGCCGCCCCGTCGCCGTAGACCGGCTCCCACATGGCCTCCCGGACGGCCCGGCCCGGATCGGAGGGCTTGGCGGTCGCCCCGCCCTCGTCGATCGCGGCCTGGACCACGGCGGTTGCGGTGATCGCCGACGACCGCCGGAGGTCTTCCACCGGCGGCAGCAGACAGGCGCCCGCTCCGGTCGGGTCGACCTGGTCGGCGACCGCCTGCGCGGCGGCGAGCAGCATGCCCGCGGTCACATGGGAGGCACCGGAGACGATGGTGCCAAGGCCCACCCCCGGGTACAGCAGGGCGTTGTTGGCCTGCGCGATCTCGTAGGTCACACCGCCGTACTCCACGGGCGGGACGGGGATGCCGGTCGCGACCAGCGCCTTGCCGCCGGACCAGGCGATCACATCGGCGGGCATGGCCTCGATGCGGGAGGTGGGGTTGGAGATCGGGAAGACGACCGGCCGCTCGGTGGCCGCCGTCATGGCCTCGACGACCTCGCGGGTGAACGCGCCGTGCACGGTGGAGGTGCCCAGCAGGATGGTCGGCTGTGCCCGCCGGACGGTTTCCAGCAGCGAGACGCCACCGGCGTCCCTCGCCCAGCCCCTGATGTCCTCGGGGTCGCGCGCGTAGGGCCGCTGGAAGTCGCGCAGGTCGGTCATGTCACGGGTGAGCAGCCCCTGTTTGTCGATCAGCCACACCTGTGCGGTGGCCCGGCCGGGCTCGGCGCCGTCGCGGATCATCGCGTCGCGCAACTGGTCGGCGATGCCCACGCCCGCGGTGCCGGCTCCGAAGACGACCAGCTTCTGCTCCCGCATCGGCACACCGCTGACCTTGACCGCCGACAGCGCGGCGGCGAGCGTGATGGCGCCGGTGCCCTGCATGTCGTCGTTGAAGATCCGGTGGCGTCCGCCGTACCGCTCCAGGATCCGCCGGGCGTTGCCGGGGCCGAAGTCCTCGAAGTGCAGCAGCGCGCCGGGGAACAGGGACGACGCCGTTTCCAGATACTTCTCGACGAACGCGTCGTACGCGGCGCCGCGCACCCTGGGATGCCGGTTGCCCAGATAGAGCGGGTCGTCGAGCAGTGCCGCACGGTCCGTGCCCACGTCCAGTGACACGGCGACGGCACGCCGCGGGTCGATGCCGGCCGCGGCGGTGTAGACCGCCAGTTTGCCCACCGAGATCTGGATCCCGCCCACGCCCCAGTCGCCGATGCCCAGGATCTCCTCGGCGTCGGTGCACACGATCAGGTCCACGTCGTCGGGCCCGAGCCGGAGCGTGCCGAACGCCTCCTCGATGTCGTCCGGCCGGTCGATCGACAGGAAGATGCCCCGTGGGCGGCGGTACTCATGGGAGTACTTCTGGATCGCCTCGCCGACCGTGGGGTCGTACACGATCGGCAACAGCTCCACCAGATGATCGGTGAGCACCTTGTAGTACAGCGTTTCGTTGCGGTCGTGCAGCTGCTCCAGGTACACGTTCTTGGCCAGGTCGTCGCCCTGGCCCTGCATCTGCTGGTAGGCACGCTGCGCCTGCTGCTCCAGGGTCAGCACCCCGGAGGGCAGCCGCCCGGTCAGGCCCAGCTCGGCCCGCTCCGCCTGTGTGAACGCCACACCGCGGTTACGCAGTGGATCCTCAAGTACGCCTGGAGTGACAGGGGTCCGCGCGGTCTTGTCGGTCATGAAGCTCTCCCCGCGTGCGCGAGTCTGTGTACGCCGCCCGCCGATCGCGGGCAGGGGCGCCCCGCCGCCCCTTCTACCGTGCGCACACAGGTGTGACTGCCGCGCGTCGAACCCCGGCCCGGCCCGCCGGCCGGCGCCTGCCGACCGCTCAGCAGGTCCAGTGAAGTCTGCCAGCGCCCCGAAGGGGCGCGGGGAACTGCGCGACAAGCCACAACGGTGCCGCAGACAACCGACGGCCCATCGCGGCATTTCCAGCGGAGCTCAGGGCTTCCGGGCGAGTCCGCCGTGCTCGGCGATGATCTCCCCGGTGGGCGAACCGGGTTCCGGACGCCATCGCGTGACCGGGACGACCCCGGGCTCCAGGAGTTCGAGGCCGTCGAAGAACGCGCTGATCTCCTCGACGCTGCGCAGGTTGTACGGGACGGCGCCGCTGTCGTTGTACGCGTCCTGGGCCCGCTCGAAGACGGGGTCGATGCCGCGTGACCCGTCGTTGACGGAGAGGTAACTCCCGGAAGGCAAGGCGGCCATGAGCCGGGCGACCAGCGAACGGGCCTGACCGTGGTCGGCGATGTGTCCGAGGATGTTGCTGAGGACGAGCGCGGTGGGCCGGCCGAGATCCAGCGTCCCGGCGGCCTCCGCGAGGATGCGCTCCGGGTCCGTCACATCGGCGTCGACATACGCGGTCGCGCCCTCGGGGGAGGAGGACAGCAGGGCGCGGGCGTGGGCGAGGACCATCGGGTCGTTGTCGACGTACACGATCCGTGCCTCGGGGGCGAGGCGCTGGGCCACCTCATGGGTGTTCTGGGCCGTGGGCAGACCGGTGCCCACATCCAGGAACTGCCGGATTCCCGCCTCGCGGACCAGGAACTCGATGTTCCGGCGCAGGAAGGCACGGCTGCTGCGGGCGATGGTCACGATGCCGGGGAAGACGGCGGTGTACGCGTCGCCGGCCTGCTCGTCGACGGGGTAGTTGTCCTTGCCGCCGAGCCAGTAGTTCCAGATCCGGGCGGAGTGCGGCACGGACGTGTCGATCGTGGAGCGCGCCGCCGGGTCGGGCGTCGCCGCGGGGTCGGTCATGAGTCGTGTCCGTCTTTCAGCCGGGGCGTGGACCGTGCACGGCCAACCTATGTCCGAACGTCCCTGTCCCACCAATCAGTTCGGGTCGACCGCCGGACGACGGCACCGACTCGTGCCCGCCCGCGGGAACTCGGCGGCGGCCACCGTGCGTCCCAGACGACTGTGAAGGAACAGAGCAAGGGATGCATCGGCCTCCTGGTGGCGGCCTTCGGTGCCGCTGTGGCGGTGGTCTGCTGGGCGCCGATGGCTCGGGTCAACATCGAGGGCGGATTCGAGCAGACGCGGCGTGACCTGAGAGTCCTCTATATCGACCTGCCTCTCATCGCGGTGGGCGGCGCCGTCGTGCCCCTGGCGGCCTGGCTGCTGACGCTGCGCTGGTTCCGGCGACCGTGGCTGGCGGCAGTCGTCGCGGCCGGCGCGCTGGCCCTCGGACTACGGGGGCTGACCGGCTGGTGGGAGCCGTACGGGCACCCCCAGTCCTGGTAGCGGGACGCGGCGGCCGGAGGAACGCCGCCGCCGTTGACAAAGCGGAACGAGGCTCCGTATTCTTTTCCGGAACGAGGATCCGCTTGCTGTCAGGAGGTTACAGGGATGATCTTGGTCACCGGAGGTCTCGGTTTCATCGGCTCCCACACCGTGCGGGCGCTCCTGGACAGGGGCGAGGACTGCGTGCTGGTCCAGCGCCGCAAGGCCGAGGTGCCGGCCTTCCTCGACGCCGCACATGTGACGGTGGAGCAGGGCGACATCACCGACCTGACGGCGCTGCTCGACATCGGCACACGTCACAAGATCACGGGCATCGTGCACCTCGCGACGGGTTCCATGCCCTGGCCCCCCAGCTCCGATCAGCCCGTGGAAGCGGCACGCAAGGCGCTGGGCGGCCTGTTCAACGTGCTGCAAGCCGCCCGGGAGTGGGGGGTGCGGCGCGTGGGCGTCGCGAGCACGATCGGCGTGTACGGCGGCGTCGCCGACGAGGGCCCCCTGAGCGAGGACCTGCCCCTGCCGATGCGTTCCTTCCATGTGATTCCCACGTTCAAGAAGATCGGGGAGCTGCTGAACGACCACCTGGCCGACGCCACCGGCATCGAGGTCGTCAACTACCGCATCTCCGGCGTCTGGGGACCACGGGACCCGCACGGCGCGCTGTTCTTCGCCGCCCCCGAACTCGTCCAGGCCGCGGCCCGCGGAACCGAGCCGGATCTGTCCACGCTTCCCGGGCCCGCGTACGCGGAGGACGCGCTCGACCTGTGCTACGCCAAGGACACCGGCCGGGCGATCGCGCTCCTCCAGCTCTCCGAGCACCTGAACCACCGCACCTACAACGTCGCCTCCGGCCGGGCCACGAGCAACGCCGAGATCATCGCCGCGATCAAGAAGGTCGTCCCCGACGCCCGGGTCGACCTGCCGACCGGCGGATCCGGCCGCAGGAGCTACCTCGACATCACCCGCATCCGGCAGGACACCGGGTACCGGCCCGAGTACGACGTCGAACGCGCCGTGGCCGAGTACATCGACTGGCTGCGGGCCGGCCACACCTGCTGAGCACCCCGCCCCGCACACCCCGGCGGTGCGGGTGTGCCGCGTTCTTCACCCCACCGTGCGGATGAGCTTCTTGTTGACGAACTCCTCGATGCCGAGGCGGCCGAGTTCACGTCCGAAACCGGACCGCTTGACGCCGCCGAAGGGCAGTTCGGCGCCCTCCGCGCCCACCCCGTTCACAAAGACCATGCCGGCCTCGATGCGGTCGGCGACGCGCGCGGCCTGCGCGGGATCGGTGGTGAACACATAGGAACCGAGGCCGTACGGGGTGTCGTTGGCGATGCGGACGGCGTCGTCCTCGTCGGCGGCGGAGAAGACCATCGCGACCGGCCCGAAGAGTTCCTGGCGGGCCGCGGCGTCCCCGGTGGTGAGTCCGGTGAGGACGCCCGCCGGGAAGTAGGCCCCGTGCCGCTCGCCCGCACTGTGCAGCGTGGCGCCCTCCGCGACGGCGGCGTCGACCTGCCGGGCCAGGGTCTCGGCGGCGGCGGCCGAGGCGAGCGGCGCCCCCGTGGCCGAGGCCGCCAGCCGGACGGTGAACTTCTCCACGAACGCGTCGTACAGGTCCTTCACCACCACGAACCGCTTGGCGGCGTTGCACGCCTGGCCGGTGTTGTCGAGGCGGGCGGCCACGGCGGCCTCGACGACGGCGTCCAGGTCGTCGGTGGACAGCACGACGAACGGGTCCGAGCCGCCGAGTTCGAGAACGACCTTCTTCAGGTGCCGTCCGGCGATCTCGGCGACGGCGGCACCGGCCCGTTCGGAGCCGGTGAGGGACACCCCCTGGACCCTCGGGTCGGCGATGACGCCGACGATCTGCTCGTTGTCGGCGTACACGTTGACGTACGCCCCTGGCGGGAAGCCGGCTTCGGCCACCAGGCGCTCCAGCAGCGCGGCCGTGGCGGGGCACTGCGGGGCGTGCTTGAGGACGAGGGTGTTGCCGACGGCGAGGTTCGGGGCGGCGAACCGGGCCACCTGGTAGGCGGGGAAGTTCCACGGCATGATGCCGAGCAGCACCCCCACCGGGCCGCGCCGGACGACGGCGGTGCCGGGTCCCGAGGCGACGTCGACCGGTTCGTCGGCGAGGAACTCCTCGGCGTGGTCGGCGTAGTAGTGGTAGATCTCGGTGCAGAAACCTATCTCGCTCTCCGCCTCCGCGAGGGGCTTGCCCATCTCCCGCACGATGCTCGCGGCAAGGGCGTCGCGGTGCTGTGTGTGCAGGTCGCCGAGGCGGCGCAGGAGCGCGGCACGTTCGGCCACGGTGCTGCTACGGCCCCAGGCCGTGGCGGCGTGGGCGGCGTCGACGGCCGCCGCGACCTCGGCGTCGGTGGCGGTCGGGTAGGTCGCGACGACTTCCCCGGTGGTCGGGTCGGTGACGGCGTACATGGAGTTCTCCAGGAAGGGATGCGGGGGAGCGGGGGAGAGCGCCGGACGGCGGTCAGGGCACGAGGATCGTCCGGACTCCGGTGGCGGACCTGAGGTCGTCGAAGGCGGCAGCGGCCTCGCTCAACGGGCGTCTCGCGCCGATCAGTTCGTCCAGCGGCAGCCGGCCGGCGAGATGGAGCCGGGCCAGCTTCGGGATGTCTATCTCCCCGACGCTGGAGCCGTAGTTGCAGCCGAGGATGCGCTTGCCCTGGTCGGCGAGGTCGAAGAGGTTGAACGAGCCGGTGGCGTCGGTGGCGGCCATGCCGACCAGGACGGCCGCGCCACCGGCGGCGAGCATCCCGGGAAGCGTCTCCACGACCTTGGGGCTGCCGATGGCCTCGAAGGCGTAGTCCACTCCGCCCAGTTCACGCCGGCACCAGGCGGCGACGTTTTCGCGCGCCCCGTCGAGGGTGTGGGTGGCGCCGAACCGCTCGGCGACGGCGAGGCGTTCGGGGGAGAGATCCACGGCGACGACGGGGTCGGCGCCGACCAGGCGCAGGCCCATCACCACGCTGAGGCCGACCCCGCCGGTGCCGATGACGACCGCGGACTCGCCGGGCCGTACACCGGCGGTGTTGACGACCGCGCCGACGCCGGTGGTGACGGAACAGCCGAGCAGCGCGCCGGCGTCGAACGGCAGCTCCCGGGGAACCTTCACAGCGGCCGACTCGGGGACGACCAGACGGTCCGTGAACGCGCCGAGACCGAGGTAGGGCCAGATCTCCTCGCCGTCGGCGCCGGTGAACGGGGTGGTCCCGTCCGGGAGGGTGTTGGCGACGGCCTTGGTGCCGGTGCACAGCCATGCCTGGCCCGCCGCGCACCGGCGGCAGCGGCGGCACGGTGCGAACCAGGACAGCACCACGTGGTCGCCGGGCCGCACGGAGGCGACGCCGTCACCGGTGCCCGTGACCACGCCCGCCGCCTCGTGCCCGAGGACCAGCGGACGGTCCGTCGGCCAGTCGCCGGCGACGACATGCAGGTCGGAGTGGCAGACACCCGCGGCACGGACCTCGATCTCGACCTCGCCGGGTCCGGCGGGCCGCCGGGAGACCTCGCGGATGTACAGGCCGCGCTCGGGGTCGAAGACGACGGCGGGGGAGAGTGGGGACGGCATCAGGACGTCTTCACCTCTTGGGAGTTCGGGCTCGGCACGGCTTCGGCGAGCTTGGTGTGGGGTCGGGCGGCCAGGACATAGCCGAGGCCGAGCAGGAAGAGGACCGAGAAGACCAGGACCACGGCCCAGACCTGGATCCAGCTGCCGCCGACGGGCGCGAGTTCGGTGCGCGGCCAGGCGATGTTGACCGCCTCGAACAGCAGCCACAGCACCGCGAGGACATTGACGACGAGACCGGTGCGGCCGAGCCTGACCTGTCCGGCGCCCGGGTTCCAGCGGCCGGTCAGCCGCGCGACGAGCGCCACGACGGCGACGGCGAGGAAGATGAAGTAGAAGCCGCCGGAGCCGAACGCGATCAGGGTGGCCGCCGCGTTGCCGTTCAGACCGAGCAGCAGACCCAGACCGGCGAGGACGGCGGTGGCGATGAGCGAGACGTACGGGATCTGCCGGTCGCCGACGGTCGCCAGCGTGCCCGAGAAGGGCAGCTGGCGGTCGCGGGCGAAGGCGTACACGGCGCGGCCGATGTAGGTCTGGATGGAGATGGCGCACGCGAAGAACGCGATCAGTACGACGACGATGAAGGGTTTCTCGCTCCAGCCGCCGAGCCCCGCGGTGACGGCCGCGAAGACGGGGTCGGTGACGGAGCCGGACATGGCGTCCTCGGGAGTGTTCAGGGCGAGCGTCACGGCGAGCCCGGTCAGCAGGACGGTGAAGGCGACGAAGAGGTAGGCACGCAGGAGGGCGCGCGGCACGCTGCGCCGCGGCTGTTCGGTCTCCTCGGCGACCTGCGTGGTGGCGTCGAAGCCGAGGAACGCCCAGCCGGCCACCGCGAGGCAGGTCAGGAAGCCGGCCGTGACGGAACCGCCCGAGGCGCCCTGCGCGCCGAGCGTGTCGAACAGGATGCCGAAGCCGTTGTGGCGGGCGAAGACCAGGAGGATCAGGCTGACCGCGATCGAGGCGACACCCTCGGCGATGATGCCCGCGTTGAGGAAGTGCTTGACCGGGTCGACCCCGAGGAGGTTGATGCCCAGCGCCACGACGACGAAGACCACACCGAGCAGCACATGGACGGTGGCCGACGGAGTGCCGCCCGCGAACAGCAGGTACAGCCAACTCGCCCCCAGATAGGCCACCGTGGTGAGCGAGGCGACCGCCGAGGCGAGGTAGATCCAGCCGACCAGCCAGCCCAGTCGCGGCCCGGCCAGCCGGCGCACCCACTGGTAGACACCGCCGGTGATCGGGAACTGGGACGACAGTTCCGCGTAGACCACGGCGACGAGCAACTGGCCGAGGAAGGCGACGACGACCGCCCAGATCCAGGCCGGTCCAGCGAAGACGAAGCCCAGCTGGACGACGGCGTAGATGCCGACCACGGGCGAGATGGTCGCGAACCCGATCGCGAAGACGGCCCACGCCGACAGGGTTCGTCTCAGCTCCTGTTGGTATCCGTACTCGGCGAGCTCGCCGGCATCGGTGCGAGTGTCGTCCACCTTGGTCTCCTGACAGTGATGCGCGTCGGTCCGCCGCGCACCGCGACCCTGCCGGGTGGTGTCGGTGCCCTGGGCGCGGCCGGTGCGGAGGTTCACGCGCCGTCCGCGGCACGCCCGTGAGCGGCGGTTTTCGGCCGATCCCGCTTATTGGGCGCACGACCAATTGCTTTATTGGTCACGTACTCAATAGCATTCACCGCATGACGTCAAGAGGTCCGGGCAAGCGCGTTCGCAAGGCACCCGCCGAGCGCCGCAACGAGATCGTCGCCACGGCGGCACGGATCGGGCTCACCGAGGGCCTGGAGTGCGTCACCCTGCGTCGGGTGGCCGACGAACTGGGCGTGCAGCCCGGACTGGTCGGCCACTACTTCCCGGCGGCCGACCACCTGGTGGCCGAAGCCTTCACCAGCGCCACCATGGCCGAACTGGACGGTCTGCTCCCCGAAGCGGCCGCCGGGCCCGGACCCGACGGCCCGCTGCACACCTTCAGGGCCTTCTTCGGACTGACCGCCAGCGCCGAGTTCGACAATGTCAGCAGGCTCTGGCTGAACGCACGGCACCTGTCGCGCTACCGCCCCGTGCTGCGCGACCACGTCGTGGCGCAGGAACTGCTGTGGTGCGAGCGCATCGAGAGGATCGTCATCGCGGGCACACGGGCCGGCGCCTTCTCGTGTGCGGACCCCTGGGCGGCCGCCACCCGCATCCTCGTGGCGATCGACGGTGCCAGCGCGTACATCAACACCAGCGCCGAGCACCGCAGGGCACCGACGGCGGACATGGCGCGCACCGTCGCGGAGAGCGAACTCGGACTGCCGCCGGGCACACTCGCGCCCTCCTGAACAACGCGGCTCACCGCCGGCGGTCCGGCGATCGGTAGCCCGGCCTCCGGTGTGCACGGTCCTGGAGTTCGAGAGCGACGCCGATGACGAGGCCCCGCCCGCCCGCGCGGCGGAGCCGCATATCAATACAGCCCCGCGCCCCTTCGGGGCGCTTGTCGAACCGCAACCGAGCAACGTGTTTCTCGGGCGGCTATGGACGGAGCGGGCTTGTTCATTTACTGTCTAGACATGCCTGGACAGGTACACAAGCATCACCGCATCGCCCGCGTCCTCGCCGACGAGATCCGCGCCGGGGTCCACACCGACGGCAGCAGACTCCCGGGGGAGCACGCGCTCACCCAGCGCTTCGGCGTCAGCCGCACCACCCTGCGGCAGGCGCTACAGGTCCTCGGGGAGGAAGGGCTCATCTCCACCCACGCCGGGATCGGCTCCTTCGTCACCTACGAGGGAACGCCGCTCGACAACCGCCTCGGCTGGACCCGGGCCCTGGCCGAGCAGGGCACCGAACTGACCACCGAGACCCTGCGCTTCGAGGAGGTGACCGACACCGACCTGGCCGCCGAACTGGGCCTCGCGTCGAGCGCGTTCATCGCCCTCGACCGGGTCAGACGGCTCGCCGACGGACGGGGCGTCTCGCTCGAACGCAGCAGGGTCCCGGCCACCGGGGAACTGGCCGGGCTGCCCCAACGCGGCCTCGACGGCGGCTCGCTCAACCGGGCGCTGATCGCCGCCGGCCGCATCACCGACTCGGGCGAGGGCGTGGTGGCGGTGCGCGGGCTGGACGCCGCGGAGGCGGCCGCACTGCACCGCTCGCCCGGCGAGTCCTTCCTGCGGCTCGCCCAGGTGTACCGGGCCGCCGACGGCTCGGTCGTCGAGCAGGTCACCAGCCTGCTCGACCCCACCAGATTCGAACTGCACGTGAGCTCGGGCCGAGGAGGCCGACTGTGACCGACCGACTCGACCACGCCCTCGGCGCCTACTACGGACTCGCCCTCGGCGACGCCCTCGGCATGCCCACGCAGGTGATGTCCCGCGAGGAGATCGTCCGCGTCTACGGCACCCTCACCGGCTTCGAGCCCGCCCGCCCCGACAACCCGGTCAGCGCCGGCATGCCCGCCGGGTCCGTCACCGACGACACCGACCAGGCCGTCATCGTCGGCCGGCTGATCGACGAGGGCCACGGCAGGATCGACCCGCTGCGCCTCGCGCACGAATTGCTGGACTGGGAGAAGGAGATGAAGGCCAAGGGTTCCTTCGACCTCCTCGGCCCGTCCACCAAGGCCGCGCTGGACGCGGTGGCCCGTGGCGTCCCGACCCAGGAGGCGGGCAGACACGGCACGACGAACGGCGCCGCCATGCGGGTCACGCCCGTCGGGATCGCCTTCGCCGCCCGGCCACTGGACACCTTCCTGGACCATGTCGTGGAATCCTGCCAGGTCACGCACGACACGAGCATCGGGATCGCGGGCGCGGCCGCCGTCGCCGCCGCCGTCAGCACGGGCGTCGACGGCGGCACGCTGGACGACGCCGTGACCGCAGCGGTGACCGCGGCCCGGGCCGGCGCCCGGCGCGGGCACTGGATCGCCGGAGCCGACATCGCGTCCCGGATCGACTGGGCGTGGCACCTGGTGCGGGACCTTCCGGAGGCCGAGGCCCTGGACCGGATCGTCGCACTCGTCGGCACCAGCGTCGCAAGCCAGGAATCGGTGCCCGCCGCGTTCGCGGTGCTCGCCGTGGCCGACGGCGATCCCTGGCGCGCTGCCCTGCTCGCCGCCAACCTCGGCGGCGACAGTGACACCATCGGTGCGATCGCCGGTGCGGTCGCCGGATCGGTCGCCGGGCTCTCGGGGCTGCCCGCCTCGGCCGTCGAGACACTGCGTACCGTCAACTCCCTCGACCTGGAACCACTGACCGCCCGACTGCTCGCACTGCGCTGAGCCGCCCGCACACCCGGAGCCCGGCGGGGCCCACGCGCCCCCGCCGCTCCCCTCCTTCCACCCCCCCTTTCACCCCCCTTCACCCCCCTCTTTTCCGTTCGTTCCCACCACCCGCCCTTCCGCATCCAGCAAGGAGGTTCCGTCATGGCCGTTTCGAAGACGAACGATCGCGTCGGTGCCATCGAGACCCGAGGGATCGAACCGGTCCCCGACAACGAGCGGCACGGCCAGGCCGGCCAGATGTTCTGGACCTGGTTCGCCGCCAACATCAGCATCCTCGGGCTCCCGCTCGGTGCGACCCTCGTCGCCTTCCGGGGCCTGAACATCTGGCAGGCGGCACTCGTCGCCGTCATCGGTTCCTTCGGCTCGTTCGCGCTGGTGGGAGCCCTGAGCCTGGCGGGCAAGAAAGGCGGCGCGCCCGCGCTCACCCTCTCCCGCGCGGTCTTCGGACAGCGGGGCAACGCGGGTCCGACCCTGATCACCTGGCTCAGCCGGGTCGGCTGGGAGACGATCACCACCACCACCGCGGCCTATGCGCTGCTGGCCATGCTGGACACCGCGTTCGGGGTCGGCCAGAACACCGTGCTCACCCTCGTCTGTCTGCTGGTCTTCATCAGCTGCACGCTGCTGATCAGCGGACTCGGCCACGCCACCATCATGTGGATCAACAAGTGGGCCACGATCGTGTTCGGCGTTCTCAACCTGGTCGTGATGGGTTTCCTCGTCGCCACCGTCGACTGGAGCAAGGTCCTCGACGCCCCCGCCGGACCGTCCAGCGGAGTGATCGCGGGGATCGGGTTCATCGCCGCGGGCACCGGTATCGGCTGGGCCAACGCCGGCGCGGACTACGCCCGCTATCTGCCCCGCGAGATCCCGGGCCGCCGGCTGATCGGGGCCTCCGCGTTCGGCGCGGGCATTCCCCTCGTGCTGCTGATCTCGCTCGGCTCGCTGCTCTCGGCGGGCGACCCGGCGCTCGCCACCTCCTCCGACCCGGTCGCCACCATCAACGCCATGCTGCCCTCCTGGATGGCGATCCCCTATCTCGTCGCGGCCTTCGGCGGGCTGCTGATGTCGAACCACCTGTCCACGTACTCCGCCGGGCTGACGATGATCACCCTGGGGCTGCGGGTGCCGCGGGCCGCCGCCGTCGCCCTCGACGTGGTGCTGATGTTCGCCGGCGGCATCTACCTCATGCTGATCGCCGACGACTTCTACGGGCCCTTCTCGACGTTCCTGACCCTGCTGGCCGTACCCATCTCGGCGTGGATCGGGGTGGTCGCGGTGGACTCGATACGGGGCCGCACCTACGACTCCGAGGCGCTGATGGACACCACCCGCACCAGCCGGTACTGGTACTCGGGCGGGTTCCGGCTGCCCGCCGTCGTCGGCTGGGCCGCCGCCATCGTGGCCGGTCTGCTGTTCACCAAGGCCGCGACGAGCGCGAGCGACGTCTGGTTCGAGGGACCGCTCTCCGGCACCTGGTTCGGCGTGAACGGCCTCGGCTGGGCGATCTCCATGGTCGTCGGCGGTGTGGTGTACGCACTGTTCGGCCGCCCCACCGGCGCCGGCGCGGGCAGCGCGCACGGCTCCGCCTCCCCCGCCCTTCAGGAGGCCGGACGATGAACGGCCGTCTCGTCCTCGCCGGGAACGTCATCGCCGATCTGGTGATCGAGATCCCCGCACTGCCCGAACGCGGCGGCGACGTCATCGGCACCCGCACCGAGACGACCGCGGGCGGCGGTTTCAACACCCTGGTCGCGGCCCGGCGCCTCGGCACCGAAGCGGTCTTCGCCGGGCTGCACGGAACGGGGCCGTACGGCGATCTCGTCCGCACCGCGCTCGCCGCCGAAAACGTCGAAACGCTGCTGCCGGCCCGCACGCACGGTGACACCGGCTTCACCGTGGCCCTGATCGACGGCGGTGGCGAACGTACCTTCGTCACCAGCTTCGGGGTCGAGGCCACGCTGACGCAGGCGGACGTGGACACGGTCACCGCCCGGCTGCGCCCCGGTGATCTGGTGCAGCTGTCCGGCTACGGGCTGGTGCTGCCGGGCAACGGCCCGCTGCTGTCCGGCTTCACGGCCGGGCTCCCGGCAGACATCACCGTCTGCTTCGATCCGGCGCCGCTGGTCGCCGACATCCCCGAGGCCGTGCTCGCGCCGGTCCTCGCCCGTACCGACTGGCTCAGCGCGAATGCCCGCGAGGCCCGCCTGATGTCCGGGCACGAGGACCCGCGGGCCGCGGCGGCTGCCCTGCGGGAGCGGCTGGCCCCGGGCGCGGGCGTGCTCGTACGGGCCGACAAGGACGGCTGCTGGCTGGCCGCGCCCGGCCAGGCGCCGACCCATGTGCCGGGGTTCCCGGCCGAAGCGGTGGACAGCAACGGCGCGGGCGACGCCCATGTCGGTTCGTTCCTGGCCCTGCTCGGCCAGGGCCACGACCCGCTGACGGCCGCCCGCGGCGCCAACGCGGCGGCGGCCTACGCGGTGGGCCGCCGCGGCCCCGCCACCGCGCCGGACCGGGCGGCCCTCGCGGCGTTCCTGGGCCCGGACCCCCTCGCGGAGCGGCTGTTCGGAGCCGAAGGCCACTGAGCCACGGCGCCGGCCCGTGTCCTTACCTCCTGGCACGCCCGGCATCTTGGACGGCGGCGAAGGCGTGCGCGTCGTACGACCGCCCCGGCCCGTCGCCCACGTCCCGCAGCCGGGACTCCTCCGGCGACCCGGGCGACTCCTGTTGCCTCCGCTCGGACGCTCGGGGCCGTATGCCACTGCGCCATGGCTCCCGCTGTGTCGGGCCGTATGCCACTGCGCCATGGCACGGGCCGCCGCCCCATCGCTCGTCCCCGCGGGGTGTGCCCTGACGGGTCCGGGCGGCCCGCGCCGGCGGCGTAGGATCGGGAACCGATATCGGTTTCGTCACTGCCGGTCGGGCGGCGTGGAGGTGGGAACGGGTGCGGGAGTTCCAGCGGGGCGCGGTGCGGTTGCACATCCTGCACCACGCGGCCGAGGAGGAGATCCACGGCGCATGGATGACCGAGGAACTGGCCCGGCACGGTTACGAGATCAGCCCGGGCACGCTGTATCCCACGCTGCACCGGCTGGAGGCCGACGGGCTGCTCACCTCCGAGCAGCGCGTGGTCGACGGCCGTGCCAGGCGGGTCTACCGGGCGACGGACGACGGGAAGCGGGCACTGGACGCGGACCGGCGGGCGCTGCGCGAACTGGCCCGCGAAGTCCTCGGCGACGACGCCCCGTAGGGGAATAGGCCGGGCTCAGCCGGCCGATCGGCCGGTGAGCGTGCGGCGGATGCCGTAGGCCGCGGCTCCGACGGCCAGGACCGCGGCTCCCGGGACCACCGAGTCGAGGGGCAGGGCGAACGCGAGGACGAGGCACCCGGCCAGGCCGACGACGGGGATGATCCGCGCCGGGCGGCCCTCCTGCGGGGTGAGGGTCCAGGCGGAGGCGTTGGCGACGGCGTAGTACACCAGCACGCCGAACGAGGAGAACCCGATCGCCCCCCGCACGTCCGCCACCGCAGCGAGGACGGCCACCACGGCGCCCACCAGCAGCTCCGCCCGGTGCGGCACCTTGAACCGGGGGTGGACGGCGGACAGCACGTGCGGCAGATGCCGGTCCCGGGCCATGGCCAGCGTGGTGCGCGAGACACCGAGGACGAGCGCGAGCAGCGAGCCGAGCGCCGCCACCGCCGCGCCCACCCGGACCACCGGCGCCAGCCAGCCGACGCCCGCGGCCCGCACCGCCTCCGACAGCGGCGCGGCGGCCCCGGCCAGACGGCTCGGGCCGAGCACCGTCAGGACGGAGACGGCCACGAGGGCGTAGACGACCAGGGTGATGCCCAGCGCGAGCGGGATGGCGCGGGGGATGGTCCGTGCCGGGTCCCGTACCTCCTCGCCCAGCGTGGCGATACGCGCATAGCCGGCGAAGGCGAAGAACAGCAGGCCACCGGCCTGGAGCACCCCGCCGAAGGACGCGTCGGCGCCCAGGTGCACACGGGTGGTGTCCGCGACGCCGGAGGTGAGGGAGGCGACCACGACCGCGGCGAGCACCGCCAGCACGATCGCGACGATCACCCGGGTCAGCCACGCCGACTTCTGCACTCCCGCGTAGTTCACGGCGGTCAGCGCCACCACCGCCGCCACCGCGACGGCGTGCGCCTGCCCGGGCCACACATACGCGCCGACGGTCAGCGCCATCGCCGCACACGAGGCGGTCTTGCCGACGACGAAGGCCCACCCGGCCAGATAACCCCAGAACGCGCCCAGTCGCTCCCGCCCGTACACATAGGTGCCGCCCGAGGCCGGATACCGTGCGGCCAGCCGCGCCGAGGAGGTCGCGTTGCAGTACGCCACCACGGCCGCCGCGGCCAGCCCCAGCAGCAGGCCCGAACCCGCCGCGTGCGCGGCCGGGGCGAGCGCGGCGAAGACGCCGGCGCCGATCATCGACCCCAGACCGATCAGCACCGCGTCCGGCACTCCGAGCCGCCGCTCCAGCTCGTCCGGCACCGCGGCCGCCGTCGAAGCCCTGCCCATGGCCCACTCCCTCACCGCGGTGCATTTTCGGATCCCGATATCGGATGACGATATAGGAGCGGCGCCGAATGGTTCCAGGGCCCCATCAGTCTCCCCGGCCGATGCCCTCGGCCGGCAGACGCCCACATACTTGACATGAGCAGAACTGGTCAGGATCCTGCCGGAGTGGCTTTCATCGATGTAAAGGCCCGTTCCGCGGTGCCCGACCAGGGAGCGTGACCATGAGGATTCTCCGAGGTCTGTACGGCGCCGTCGGCTTCGCCCTGGCCGCGGTCCTGGCGGCCGCGCTCACGCTGACCTCCGGCGGCCCGGCCCACGCGGGACAGACGCCGCTGCGGGCCGCGGACCCGAGCGTGATCCGGGTCGGGGGCACCTACATCTCCGTGCAGTCGACCGGCGGGGGCATCTCGGTCCGGCAGGCGGCCTCCACGGACGCACTCGCGTCCGCGCCCGCCCGGCAGGTCTGGTCGGACACCCGCGGCCGTGGTGAGGTGTGGGCTCCGGAGCTGGTGCGCGACGGCGGCCGCTACTACATCTACTTCACGGCCGGCGCCGGAGCGAACCACCGCATGTTCGTGATCAGCTCCGCCTCGGCGGACAGCGGGTACACCGCCGAGACTCAGCTCGCCCTGCCGGACGACAAGTGGGCGATCGACGGGACCCTGTTCACCTTCTCCGGGCAGCGCTGGTTCGTCTGGTCGGGATGGGCCGGTGACACGAACGTCGAGCAGAACCTGTACATCGCGCGGATGAGCAGCCCGACCACGCCGACCGGGGCGCGGTACATCATCTCGCAGCCGCGGGAGAGCTGGGAACGGGTGGTCGGCAACCCCTTCATCAACGAGGCACCGGAGGCCATCAAGGACCCGAACGGCCAACTGCACATCGTGTACTCGGCCAACGGCAGCTGGAGCAACCAGTACTGCCTGGCCGACCTGAGGCTGCGGCCCGGCGGCGACCCGACGTACGTGTGGGACTGGTACAAGTCGAACGGCTGCCTGTTCGGCTCCAACGCCGCGACGATGATGCGGGGTTGGGACCCCACCCTGTACGTCGACGGTCCGGGGCACCACAGTTTCGTGCTGCTCGACGGCGACATCGCCACCAGCCCGCCCGCAGGGCCCAGGTTCCCCCTGATGTTCCACGCGGTGCCGAAGGGGACGCCGTACTCCTGGTCGAACCGCTACTGGTACACGGGCACCTTCTGCTGGTGGGGCGGGGTCACCTACAGCCGCGCCAACGTCCCCGGCCCGAACACCGACACCGGCTGGGGCCTGAAGTTCTTCGAGTGAGTCCGGCCGGCCACGCGGAGGAGCGGCATGCGCGCGGACGACCCGGTACCGCTCGGGCGGACCGGACTGACGGTCAGCAGGCTCGGCCTCGGGCTTGCCTCCATCGGGGGACTCTTCCGGCCCGTGCCGCAGCAGCAGTTCTCGACCAGTCGGCGCTCACGGAGTTGCTGCCGCTGCGCCAGGAGCGCGGCGTCGCGGTCCTGGCCGCCGGAGTCCTGCAGTCGGGACTGCTCGCCGACCCCCGTCCGGGCGGGCCGCACGGATATGAGCGGGTCCCGCCCGCGCCGGCCGCCCGGGTGCGGACGGTCCATGAGGTGTGCGCACGCCATGGCGTCCCGCCGGCCGCCGCCGCGCTGCAGTTCCCCTTCGGCCACCCCGCCGTGACCGCCGTCGTCGTAGGAGCCCGCTCGCCCCGGGAGATCGAGGAGTCAGCCACCCTGCTCGCCCGCCCCCTCCCCGACCGGCTGTGGTCGGACCTGCGAGACGCCGCCGTACTCCCACCCACCTGGCACCCGCCCGCCCCTTCCCCATGAGGGGGCGTCGGTCGGTGCCGGAGCCACGGCCACCGGAACCTGCGTACCACCATCAATGTCAGTGCCGGGTGGAAGACTTTCCGGCATGACCGAACCGAACCCGAAAGCGGACCTCCTCCGGTATCTGCAAGAAGGGCGTGACGCCCTCCTGTGGAAGCTCGACGGACTCTCGGAGTACGACATCCGCCGCCCGCTGACTCCCACGGGCACCAACCTGCTGGGGCTGGTCAAACACGTCGCCGGCGTGGAGCTGGGGTACTTCGGCGACACGTTCGGGCGGCCGTTCTTCGACGGGGAACGGCCGCCTTGGTGGTACACGGAGGACGCGGCACCCAACGCGGACATGTGGGCCACGGCCGACGAGTCCCGTGAGGACATCGTCGGGCTGTATCAGCGGGCGTGGGAACACTCCGGCAGCACGATCGCGGCGCTGGCCCTCGACGCGATCGGCCATGTCCCGTGGTGGCCCGAGGAGAGACGGGAGGTGACGCTGCACCACATCCTGGTGCGTGTGATCTCCGACACCCAGCGGCATGCCGGGCATGCCGACATCGTGCGCGAGCAGATCGACGGGAGCGTCGGGCACTTGAAGGGCAAGGACAACCTGCCGGCGGAGGACCGGGCGTGGTGGGAGAACCATCGCCGTCGACTGGAGCGGGTGGCACGGGGCTTCGCAAGCGGCTGATCCTTCCCCGTGGCCGCTCCCTAGCGCGCACCGTCCAGTCGGCTCAGTGACCGGAGGCCGCCTCGGCGGTGGACTCGACGCGTGGATCACGATGTCGGACTCGTAGCGCCCTCCAACTGAACGGCGCGTGCGGGAGCGCGGCCGATCGGATCGGGAGACTGGCCGGTCGGCCGATGTGGTGGCGTGGCGGCTGCGCCTAGCGTTCTTCTGGTCAGGCCACCGCGCTTTGAGGGGAACGTAGATGGGTCAGCGAGCAACGACCGGTGCACATGCCGACGGCACGGCCATGGCCGGGGCGACCACGGAGTTCGAACAGGACGTCATGGACCTGCTCGTGGAGACACTGCGCCGTGCGGTCAGGCGAGAGGTGCCGGTGGTGGGGACGGACACCCTGCTGGGGGAGCTGGTGTCGGGGGACACGGACGCCGGTGCGGCGATCGCCCCGGGGATGCGGAAGGCCGGCTCGCTCAGCGGTCTGATCTCCGGCCGGGCGGGCCTCGGCTGGGTGAGCGACGACGAGGCGGGCGCCGCGCCGGTCCCGGCCGGCACCGACGAGGAAGCCGATCGTGAGGCCGACGAGCGGGAGGTCGAGTTCGCCTGGCGCGAGGCGTGGTGGCGCGTCGGCCTCGCGTCCGGCCGGTCCGCCCCGGACAGCGACCGGGCGCAGCCGGCGATGACCGGGGCGCTGCGCGGATGCCTGCTGCTCGCGCTCGGATCGGCCCGCGCCGAGGCCACGGTCTCGGTCCGCTGCCGCCATGTGGCCCGCGCCCTCCTGACGCTCCCGGACACCAGGGCACGCGAGGCCCTGACGCTCCAGCGGCTGGACACGGCCGCCGCGGCACACGCGCTCGACCGGCTGGACGAGGCGGAGACCGAAGGGGTGGAATCGCGCGGCGTCACGCTGCTGCGGCGGGCCGGAACGCTGGGCAGGAGCGGTAACCGCCTCAGCCGCGCGATTGCTTCCTGGACCTCCCAGAGCACGGTCAACGGCTCACCCGTTCTGTTCGCGGTGTCCGTCGAGGCGATACGGCAGGCGGTACGGTGCGGGCGTGCCGCGGCGGAGCCGGTGGACCTGCTGCTGGGGATGCTGGCCCTGGACCGGGCCCTGTCCGTCGCCGGGCACTCGCTCCCCGCGAGCCTGGCGGACGTCAACTCGGCCGCGGACCTGATGCGCCGGCACGGCGCACGGCAGGCTTCCCTCGTCCCTGCGGCCGCGGCGCCCCGGCCCGAGTCCGTTTCCGACGGCGACGGTGTGCAGTTGTCGGCCGCCGCCGACCGGATGATGGCGGTGGCGCGGCTGTCGGCCGCCGAGCACGGTTCGCCCACGGTCGGCACGGTCCATCTGCTGGCCGCCCTGCTCGACGCGGCGGAGACGGACGCGGACGCGGCGGCGGGCAGCGTCGTACGGCTGCTGACCGCCGAGCGGGTCGACGTGGACGCGTTGCGGTCAGAGCTGAGCCTCCGGCTCGGCGCATGACCCCCAGGGCCCGCCGTGCGGCCACCGCCACCGCGGCTACCGTTACCCCCGGACTGGTCCGAGGCGGCGGAGCGGGAACGATGAGGAGTCAGGTGCGCGCAGGAACAAAACCGTTGCGGCTGTCCGAACGGCTCGGGCGCACGGTGGCCGGCTGGCCGCGGCGGATATGCCGTGAGGCGGCCGGGAGCCGGGCCGCGCTGCGTGCCGCCCCGCCGCGTACGGTCGTCGTCGAGAGCCTGCTCCTCGCCCTGGCGGCGGCCTTCGGTCTGGTGCCGCTGCTGCTGGCGCCCCCGGACCGGCTGGTGTGGGCGGTGCTGGAAGGGGTGTGGGCGGCGCTGCTCGTGCCGGTTCGGCGCGCCCGCCCGGTCGCCGCGGTGCTGGGGTCCGCCCCGCTGGTCGTGGGCGACAACGTATGGACGATGGCGGTGGCGCCGCTGGTCGTGCTGGCCGCCACCCGTCGTCTCGCACCGCCGCGGCGCGCCTGGCAGATGGTCGCGGTGGCCTGCGCCGTCGTCGGTGTCCTGACCGTCGCGCGTGGCCTGGCACGGCCCGAAGCGCTGCCCCTGGCCCTGGCGGGCAACGCGGTCTCCGCGGTGCTGCTCCTGCTGCTGCCCGCCCTGGCCGGGACCCTGCTGGGACGGCGCCGGCTGCTGGTCAACCTGCTCCGGGAACGCAACGCCTATCTGGAACAGGCCCGCACGCTGACCGCCGTGGCCGCCAGGACGGAGGAACGGAACCGGATCGCGGGCGAGATGCACGACCTCCTGGGCCACCGGCTGAGCCTGATATCGGTGCACGCCGGGGCGCTCGAACTCGCCGTCGCACGGAAGGCACCCGCCCTGGCCGAACAGGCCGAGCTGCTGCGTACGACCGCCGGTACGGCGATGGAGGAACTGCGGGACATCCTCGACGTCCTGCGGCACGAGGACATGCCGGACCCGGCGGACGGCACCGGGGACCAGAGGGGAACACGTGACGACATCACCGCCTTGGTGAAGGAATCACAGCGGACGGGCGGCACCGTCGAGCTGGACTGGTCCGTTCCCGACCCGGCCGAGGTGGGGCCGCGTACCCGTCAGGCGATCCACCGGGTGGTCCGCGAAGGGCTGACGAACGTGCTGAAACACGCGTCCGGCGCGCCCACCCGGGTGGCGGTGAAGGGCGGGGACACCTGGATCGAGGTGTCCGTCACCAACGGGGCACCGCACGCGGCGGGCCCCTCCCGCGGAGGGAACCGCAGCGGTCTGGCCGGCTGCCAGGAGCGGGTCTCGCTGCTCGGCGGCACGTTCGAGGCGGGCGCCCTGACGAACGGGGGCTTCCGGATGGCGGCCTGGCTGCCCGCCCACGGGAACGGTTCCCCGGACACCGCCGCGCGCCCCCGGGCCCTGCCCGCACCCCTTGCGGACGCCGCGCGCTCCCGCGCCGACGGCAGCGCACCCGAGCCGTCCGACGGCAAGGAACGGAGCGGGGCGCGCGCCCCGCTGCCGGACGAGATCCTGACCTGGCCGCGCGTCCTCGGGTCGGGCTGTGTGGCGCTGCTCGTGGTCCTGCCGACGGTCGCCTTCCTCGTCATCCTGCTCGCGGAAGCGGCCCTAAGATGAGCTGATGATCCGAGTCCTGATCGCCGACGACGAGGCGCTGATGCGCGCGGGAATCCGGCTGATCCTGGAGAACGCCGAGAACCCCGAGGACATAGACGTGGTCGCCGAGGCCGGTGACGGCCGGGAGGCCGCCGCGGCATGCCGCGCCCAGGACATCGACGTCGCCCTGCTCGACATCCAGATGCCGAACGCGGACGGGATCGCCGCCGCCGAGGAGATCGCCCGGCTCTCGCCCCACACCCGTGTGGTGATGCTGACGGCGTTCGGCGAGGAGGCGAGCGTGACGCGCGCCCTGCGGGCCGGGGCCGGCGGTTTCCTCCTGAAGGACACCGGCCCCGCCGAGCTGATACGCGCCGTGCAACTCGCCGCGAAGGGCGAACCCGTACTGTCGCCCCGGATCACCCGGCGGATGATGGAACGGCATGTGCGCACCGGCCGGGAGACCGAGGCCGCGCTGCGCAAGACCGAGGAGCTGACCCCGGCCGAACGGGACGTCCTGCGGCTGCTCGGCACCGGGCTGTCCAACGCGGAGATCGCCGATCAGCTGTATCTGAGCGCCGGCACGGTCAAGGCGCACATCAGCCGGATCCTCACCCGCACCGGCTGCGCCAACCGCGTACAGGCGGCCGTCCTCGCGCATGACGCGGGCCTGCTCGACGGCCGCTGACGCCGCTGATCCGGCACCGGCGAGGTCCCCGGGCCCCGGGCTTTCCGGCTCAACCGGCGTACCGACGCCGGGCGTTCGGGGAACATCGAGGGCATGGACACCGTTGCACTGCGCCCGGCGCTGCCGGCCGACGACGAGTTCTGCTTCCACCTCCACAAGGCGGCCATGGGCAGTGTCGTCACGGCGATATGGGGCTGGAACGAGCAGGACCAACGCGCCCACCACGCCCGCGTCTTCGATCCGAGCCGATGGCAGATCGTCACCGTCGACGGAGCGGACGCGGGCATTCTGGTCGTCGAGCACCGCGACGTCGAGGTCTATCTCGGGCGGATCGAACTCCATCCCCGCTACCAGGGACTCGGCATCGGCGCCCGGCTCGTCAGGACCGTCATCGAGACGGCGGCGCGGCTTGAGCAGGACCTGGTGCTCGACGTGCTCGCCGCCAACGTGCGCGCCCACGCCTTCTACCTGCGAGAAGGGTTCCAGGATGTCACCCGGCACGGCGACGAGAACCACAAGATCCGTATGCGCTACGCCCTACAGTCGGCCCACCGCGCCGGGACGGATGGGTAGGCACGGCGCGCGGTACGTCGCGGGGCCCAGGGACGAAGGAAACACCCGATGGTCGCCGGGGCCTGAGCGGCAGGGACGGCCGACGGAGCGGCGGCCGGACGGATGCAGGGGGGCGTCATCTCACCGACGCGCACCCCCGGTCCACCGTGTGCGAGGTCAGGCCGTCGAGCCGCCTGGCGGTCGCCACGACGACGGTCGCCGCAGGCCGTCCGGCACGGCTGCGCGCCTGCTGCTAACCCGCCGCTGGCCGGGGGAGTGCTTGCGGCCCGCGAGCTGACGGGCCACGACCGCGGTGGGCGGCGGGTCAGCCGCGGGGCGCTTCGGCGCTCCCCGTCGCGTAGATCCGGACCGGACGTCCGCACGTAGGGTCCACCGACTCGCGCTCCGGACGCATCCCCAGCTTCGTCATGACGCGCTCGGATGCGCCGTTCCCCACTTGGGTGATGCCCACGATCCGCTCCAGCCCCCGATCACGGAACCCGAACCGCAGTACGGCGGCGGCAGCCTCGGTCGCAAACCCCTGGCCCCAGCAACGGCGCCCCAGCCGCCACCCCACTTCGACCGCCGGCATCACCTCGGGCAGGAACTCGGGAACCGACAGACCGGTGAAGCCGGCCAGTTCACCGGTGGATCGCACCTCGACGGCGAACAGGCCGAAGCCGTCGGCCTCCCACTGCCGCTCCATGGCCTCGATGCCGGCCAGGGTCTGGGCCGTATCACGGGTCGACCCGTCACCGATCCAGCGCATCACGTCCGGATCCGCATTGACGGCGGCCAGCGGCTCAAGATCGTCATCGCGCCAGCGGCGCAGGACCAAACGGGCCGTCTCCATCCTGATCACCCGCGGATCCTATCCGCAGCCCGGCGGGCCGGCGCGCGCCTCGATACTCGGTTGCCCGCCGGTCCGCCGCCCGGCATAGTCGGCGCGTGAGCGATATGCCCGAGCGGTGGAGCCAGGCCCGTGTGTACCCCGACATGTGGGCGGATCCGGACGAGGACCCCCGTAACCGGGACGGGGCCACCGCGGTCGGCGAACTGGCGACGCTGCAGGAGTTCCTGAGGGACTATCGGCTGACCCTGCGGATGAAGTGCGAGGGCCTGGACCCGGAGCAACTGGCGCGCCGGTCGGTGCCGCCGTCGACCATGTCCCTGCTGGGGCTGGTCCGTCATCTCGCCGAGGTGGAGCGTGACTGGCGCAACTGGGTCGTGCCACAGGACCCGGCGCCGAAGCTGTACGGAGCGCGTGACGCCGACTTCGACGGTGCCGTCGCGGAACAGGCCGTGGTCGAGGGCGCGTTCGCCGATCTCGCGCGTGAACAGGCGGCGACCGATGCGGCGCTGGCCGGGTTCCCGGATCTGGGCGCGCGGGTGGGCAAGGACGAAATCGCCGTCCGCGAGCTGTGGGTTCACCGGGTCGAGGAGTACGCCCGCCACTGCGGACACGCCGATCTGCTGCGCGAATGCGTCGACGGCCGGGTGGGGCAGTAGCACGGGGCGCGGCTCATCAGCCGGCGAACGCGACGACCGAGGTCAGGAACCGGTCCGCAGGGTCAGCGCGGACAGTTCGCTGTCGCTGACACCGCGTACGCTCTGCCCGCCCAGGAGGGCCCGGACGGTCTGTACGTCGGCACCCCGGCCGGTCAGGCCGGCGCGGGCGCGGGCGTCCACCGCGGGATCCCCTGTCCATGTCCTCCTGCCACAACCGACGTGACGATCTGTCATATCTCCTCGGATCTACGGCGGTTGGATAGCCGCCGGACGTCGACTCCGCGTCACGGAGCCGTGAGGCCGGCGAGCAAGGCCATTGTTTCCGACCACAGTTCGCCCTGAACACTCTCATCACGGCCGGGCTCGGGACATGCCAGGGGTCTGGCGTCGCGTACGGAGAAGTAGCCGCCGCTTGTGTGCGCGAACGCCGGATCGGTCGCCAGCCGGACGATGATGCCGGCGCCCTTGCGCGGGTCACCCACCCCGAGGGTGTTCAGCGTGCGCCGCAGCAGGGCGGACCCAGGCAGGTCCCGCCCCAGGCCGGTGGCGTTGAAGCCGGGGTCGCAGCAGTTCACGGTGACCTTCGCGGGATCCAGGCGCCGGGCGAGTTCCTGGGTCCACATGATGGTCATGAGCTTGGTCCGGCCGTACAGCGCCATCGACTCGCGCCGGGTGTAGGGGGCGGTGCTGCGCAGGTCCTGCCGCGGCGAGACGCTCCTGGCCTGCCGGGCCGCCTCCGAGGCGACATTGACGATACGTGCCGGGCCGGACGCCGACAGGGTGTGCGTCAGAGCCCGCGTCAGCGCGAACGGGCCCAGGTAGTTGACCGCGGTCATCTCCGCCGTTCCCTCCGCCGTGACGCGCTGGGAGAACGCATGCAGGCCGGCATTGTTGACCAGCACGTCGAGTCGTGGATAGCGCGCGGCGATCTCCTCGCCCGCCCGACGAGCCTGGGACGTGATCCCGAGGTCCGCGTGGAAGACGTCGGCCTGCGCTTCGCCGACCGTGCTCCTCAGTTCACCGAGCAGCGCCTCGGCCTTGGGCCGGGACCGTGCCACGACGCCGATGCGGTAGCCGCGGCGGGCCAGTTCGAGAGCGGTGATCCGGCCGAGTCCCGAGGTGGCACCGGTGATCACTGCGACAGGGCGGTTCATCGAGTCGACTCCCTATTCGTGAGGTACCTCATGAATACCTTGTGGGAGGATACCCGACACGATGAGCGAACACGAAGCGGAGCGCACCGGCCCCGACCCGGCCCACGTGGGGCTGCATTTCCTCTCCGTCGCCTACCAGGTGCGCCAGGAGGTCGACCGCCACATGGCGGCGGCGGGAGTGTCGTTGTCCCGCACCAAGATGCTCCGGCTGCTGGCCGAGCGCGGCACCCTGCACCAGGCCGAGCTGGCCGACGCCCTCGGCCAGGCGCCGCGTTCCGTCACCCAGGCACTGGAGGCACTGGAACGGCTCGGCCTCGTCACCCGGGCCGGCGACGACAGGGACCGCCGCCGCAAGGCCGTGACGCTGACCGGCCAGGGACGGGCCGCCCTCGCGGCGGGAGAGCAGGCGGGGACGCGGCACCTGCGGCAGCTCTTCGGTTCCCTCGACGCCCGGCAACTGGCCGGTCTGGAGGCGGCGCTCACCGCCGTCGACGCGGCGGCCACCGGCAGGGACTGAGGCCGGCCCCAGCGGGAGCATATGCGTCGCGGCCCGGCCGTCCGCCCCACGCGACGCCGAAGGCCACCGGCATCGACCGCGCGCGCCGGCCCGCGAAGCGGACCTCGGCCGCCCGTGACCGCGCCCGCCGGCCCGGTGACGGGCTGGAACGGCAAACCCTGCACCGCGCCGGCCGGGACGAACACTCACGGGGAGGCGTTCGTCGCCTGTGAGCGCGGTGGCCTCGTGGTGCTGCTCGGCAGGTCATCGGGCAGGTCCCCTTCGGGGCGACGCGCACCCGCGAGGTTCGTGTCGTTCCATGTGACCTCGGCCAGATATGCGCCCTCCAGGTTGGCGCCCGCCATGTCCACCCCGCTCAGGTCCGCGCCGGTCAGGTCCGCGCCCCGGAGGTCGGCCTGTTCGACGTGGGCATGCGTCAGATCCGCGCCGGCCAGGACGGCGCTCTTCAAGTCGGCTTTCGACGCGTCGGCTTGGGAGAGATCGGCCCCCGTCAGTTGTGTTCCGTGCAGCACGGCCCGCTCCAGACGCGCACCGGACAGAACGGCCTTCTCGGCGTTCGCGCCGGAGACTACCGCTTCGGTGAGGTCCGCGTTGGCCAGATTCATCCCTTCCAGCTTGGCCTCTTTGAGATGGGCGCCCCTGAGGTCGATGACGGCGTTTCCGTCGTGGGAGGGGTTGCGGTTCCCGAGCGCGTAGAGGGCCGCCTGGATGTCCGGGGACTTCTCCGTGGTCTTCAGGTTCTTGGTGGCGCGGTCGCGAATGTACTTGGACAGCATGTCGATGACCGCGGGCTGCATTCGAGGAGAGTCCGTCATGATGCTCTGCATGGAGTAGATGGCCCCCCTGCGCACATCCATGGAGTCGTCGACCAGCTTCTCCACGGCGGTGTCGTACCGATCAGCGATCTGCCCCTGCTCGGATATGGTCAATTCATCCGATACCTGGGCGACGGAAATCCAGGTGAAGATCAGCGCGGCGACCGCCGCCAGCGCGGGCAGTGTCGTTGCGAAGAGGTTCACCCAGTGGTTCAGGCCCGCCGCCTGCTCGGCGGGAGCGCCAACTGCCCGGCGGGCGTGGGGTCGTTCGGGTGCCCGCCGTCGGTGTCCGGGGCGATGGGCCCCCAGTGGCGGCCGGGATCGCCGGGGACCGCGTCCGGACCGGTCTCGGCGGGTGACGATCCGGCGCAGCTGTCTACTGCGTGCTCCCGCACGGGGTGTGCCTGTGCTCATGGCTGCTATTTGAGCCGGTGCCGACCGCAGAGCGAAAGTCGGCCTGCCGGAGCACCGCCGCAAGCCCGGCCGCTGCCGCGCAGCCGACCGCTTTAGCGCGTATGTCCCCGGTGGCGTGGTCGGCACGGCCGCCCGTGGCCGGGCGCCGAAGGGTGCGGCCCGTGGTCCGGGTGGCCCGTCCGCTCTCCGTCCGGTCCGGAGCGTGCCGTGCTCGTCCTTCGTCGGCGGCACCTGTCTCACGCAGAAACCTCAAGCGCGGCCCGGCCCGTGAAGCCGGCCCCGTCACGGGGGTTGACTTGAAACCGCCGCTCCCGCACAGTGCTCGTTAATGCGCATTACCTAATACGCATTAACAGCGAGGAGAGCGGCGTGGCCAAGGAAGTCGCGGGACGTGCCCGGCCGGGGCGTACCCCTGTGCCGCCGGGACGGCGCTCGCGCCCCCGGCAGGCCGAGGTGGCCCAACTGGCCGGTGTGTCGCAGGCGACGGTGTCCCTGGTGCTGTCGGGACGGGACGAGGCGACGGCGCGGCCGATCTCCGAGGAGACCCGCCGGAAGGTCCTCCAGGCCGCGCAGAGCCTCGGCTACGTGCCCGATCCGGCCGCCCGCCGGCTCGCCGCCGCCCGCAACAACCTGCTCGGCGTGTTCAGCTTCACCGCGACCTTCCCGACCGATGTCCGCCACTCGTACTACCCGTTCCTGGTGGGCGTGGAGCAGGAGGCCGCCGCACAGGGCTACGACCTGGTCCTGTTCACCGGCTCCAGCGCGGGCGGCGCCGACGCGGCCGGCGCGGGCGCGCTCAACCGGGTACGGCTGGCGGACGGCTGTCTCTTCCTGGGCCGGCACGCTCCCGCGCGGGAACTGGCGCGGCTCGTGCGGGACGGCTTCCCGGTCGTGCATCTCGGCCGCCGCGAGGACACCGACCAGGTGGCCTGGGTGGGTGCCGACTATGTGAGCGCAAGCCGGGACGTCGTCACCGCGCTCGCCGACGCCGGCCACCGGCGCGTCGTGCTGGTGCGCGAGGACGACGACGCGCCGGCCTCCGCCGACCGCGAGCGCGGCTTCCTGGACGGCCTGCGGGCCGCGGGCCTGCCCGCGGGGCCGAGGGTCGTCTTCCGCTCGGCCGATCCGGCATCCGAGGTCACCGCCGCGCGGATCCGCGCCTGGCACAGGCAGGGGGTGACCGCGTTCGTCGCCGAGGAGACCGACACCGGTGACGCCTGGCGCGCCCTGCGGGCCGCCGTCGCCGAGGCGGGCCTCGGCTGCCCCGGCGATGTGTCGCTGGCTGTCCTGGGCAGCCCGCCGCCGGACCTGGCGAGCGAGCCCGTACCGATGGGGTTCGACATCCCACGGGCGCGGCTGGGCGCCGAAGCCGTCCGGCTGCTGTCCGCCCTCATCGCGGGCGAGCCGACCGAAAGCACGCTCGTCGCCTGCACGTTCAGGGTCGGCGTCAGCGCCGGTCCGCCGGGCGCCGGCTGAGCCACGGCCGGCCACCGAGCGAACCCCGCACCCGACCGGCCGCACCCGGGCCGGTCGGCCCCGAAGACCAGCAAGGAGAAGCGTGATACCGGAAGCCGACATCCTCATCGTGGGCGGTGGGCTCGGCGGCGTCGCCGCCGCGCTCGCGGCCTGCCGGGCCGGATGCAGCGTCGTGATGACCGAGGAGACGGACTGGATCGGGGGCCAGCTCACCAGCCAGGCCGTGCCGCCGGACGAGCATCCGTGGGTGGAGCAGTTCGGCGTCACCGCCACCTACCGGCAACTGCGCGAGGCGATCCGCGGCTACTACCGCCAGTGGTACCCGCTGCGCGCCGAGGCGCGGGCGGTGGCCGAACTGAACCCCGGTGCCGGACGGGTGAGCAAGCTGTGCCACGAACCCCGGGTGGCGCTGGCCGTGTTGGAGGGCATGCTCGCCCCGCACCGGGCGGCCGGACGGCTGACCGTCCTGACCGAGCACCGGCCGGTCGCCGCCGAGTCCGACAACGATGTCGTACGGTCGGTCACCGTGCGGGACCTGCGCGACGGCACCCGCCGCACGCTGACCGCCCGTTACGTCCTGGACGCCACCGAGACCGGCGAACTGCTGCATCTCGCCGGCGTCGAACACGCCACCGGTGCCGAGTCACGAGCCGAGTTCGACGAGCCGCACGCTCCGGAGGACGCGCAGCCCCTCAACCAGCAAGGCATCACCGTCTGCTTCGCGCTCTCCCACCACGAGGGCGAGGACCACACGATCGACCGGCCCGCCGACTACGACTTCTGGCGGGCGTACCGGCCCGCGTTCTGGCCCGGCCCGCTGCTCGGGTTCCAGGCACCCGATCCGCGCACCCTGGAACCCGTCGGACGCACCTTCCGGCCCAATCCCGACATCGACCCGCTGGCCGTCACCGCCGACCAGAGCGCCGACGCGGGCGACAAGGAACTGTGGGGATTCCGCCGCATCCTGGCCCGGGGACTGCACGCACCGGGCGCGTTCGCGTCGGACATCACCCTGGTGAACTGGCCGCTCAACGACTACTGGCTGAAGCCCTACATCGGCCAGGAGACCGAAGCCCTCGAAGGGGCACGGCAGTTGTCGCTGTCGCTGCTGTACTGGCTGCAGACCGAGGCACCCCGCCCCGACGGCGGCACCGGCTTTCCCGGTCTGCGGCCGCGCCCCGACGTCACCGGCACCACCGACGGCCTCGCCAAGGCCGCGTACGTGCGTGAGTCGCGGCGCATCAAGGCCGTCACCACCATCACCGAACACGACGTCGCCATCGACCTGGTCGGCCCGCGCGGGGGCACCCGCTACCGCGACTCCGTGGGCGTCGGCGGCTACCGCATCGACCTGCACCCCTCCACCGGCGGCGACTCCTACATCGACATCGGCTCCGTCCCCTTCGAGATCCCGCTCGGCGCGCTCCTGCCGCGCCGCATGCGCAACCTGCTGCCGGCCGGGAAGAACATCGGCACCACCCACATCACCAACGGCTGCTACCGGCTGCACCCGGTGGAGTGGAACGTCGGCGAGGTCGCCGGCGCCCTGGCCGGCTACTGCCTCGCCGAGAACGTCGAGCCGCAGCAAGTGCACTCCGAGGAGAAGCGGTTGGAGGACTTCGGCCGGCTGCTCGACCGCGCGGGCGTGCAACGTCACTGGCCCGACGTCAGGGGCTACTGAACCACCCCCGCGCGGCGCGGAGTCGGGCGGGGCAGCACCACCTGCCCCGCCCCGCCGCCCGCGTGGACCGACCCAGCACAAGGAGGTGCCCGGACATGACCACCCACCGCATCCGCGTCGGCATCGACGTGGGCGGAACCTTCACGGACGCCGTGGCCGTCGACGCCACGACGCTCCGACTCGTGGGCCAGGTGAAGGTGCCCACGAGCCACCACCACGAGGACGGCGTCGCCCACGGCATCGTCGAAGCGCTCGACCGGCTGCTACGACAGACCGGCCACGCACCCGCCGACGTCACCTTCCTCGCCCACGGCACGACCCAGGCTACCAACGCCCTGCTGGAGGGCGACGTCGCCACCGTGGGCCTGCTCGGCATCGGCACGGGACCGGCGGCCTTCCTCACCCGCCGCCTCGCCTCCCTCGCCAAGCTCGAACTCACCCCCGGCAAACGGCTTCCCCTGCTGTACGCGCACGTGCCCGACCCCGACGACGAACGCGCCGTACCGGCGGCGGTCCAGCAGTTGAAGGACGCCGGCGCACAAGCGCTCGTGGCCAGCGAGCCGTTCGGCGTCGACCGACCCGAAGGCGAGCAGGCCGTCGCCGCGGCCGGCCGCGCCGCCGGGCTGCCGACGACGGCCGCGCACGACATCACCTCCCTGTACGGGCTGCGCAAGCGCACCCGCACCGCCGTCGTCAACGCCGCGATCCTGCCGCGCATGCTGGCCACCGCCGATCTCGTCGACTCCTCCATCACCAAGGCGGGCGTCACCGCGCCGCTGATGGTGATGCGCTGCGACGGGGGAGTGATGTCGCTCGACGAGATGCGCCGCCGCCCCCTGCTGACCGTGCTGTCGGGGCCGGCCGCGGGCGTCGCGGGCGCCCTGATGCAAGAACGCGTCAGCGAGGGCGTCTTCTTGGAGACCGGCGGCACCTCGACCGACATCAGCGTCGTCCGCCGCGGCAAGGTCGCCGTACGGCACGCCACCATCCTCGGCCGCACCTCCTACCTCAACGCCCTGGACGTGCGCACCGTAGGCATCGGAGGCGGCTCCATGGTCCGCCTCGCAGGCGGCCGGATCACCGGTGTCGGCCCGCGCAGCGCCCATATCGCCGGCCTGCCGTACGCCTGCTTCGCCGCACCCGACGACCTGCGGGACGCCACGCTGGCCACGGTGCGCCCGATGCCCGGCGACGCCGCCGACCACGCGGTGCTCGACGCCGCGGGCGGACGGTTCGCGATCACCATGACCTGCGCCGCCAACGCCCTGGGACGGGTACCGGAAGGCGACTTCGCCCACGCCGACCCCGAGACGGCGCGCGCCGCCCTCGCCCCGCTCGCCGCCGCGCTCGGCACCGACGTGGCCACCGCCGCCACCCGGATCCTGGACGCGGGCACCGCCCAGGTGAAGACCGTGGTGGACACCCTGATGCGCGAGTACCGACTGGACGCCGACGTCGCCGTCCTGGTCGGCGGCGGGGGCGGCGCGGCCTCCGTCACCCCGCACCTGGCCGCGGTCACCGGCATGCGCGGCCGGATCGCCGCGCACAGCGAGGTCATCAGCCCGATCGGCGTCGCCCTCGCCCTGGTCCGCGAACAGGTGGAGCGGATCGTGCCCGGGGCGACCCAGGAACAGATCCTCGCCGTACGCGCGGAAGCCGAGCAGGCCGTCATCGCCCAGGGCGCCGCCGCCGACGGCGTGGAGGTCGAGGTCACCGTGGACGCGCAGACCCATGCCGTGCGCGCCGTCGCCACCGGAGCCACCGAACTGCGCACCCAGGACCGCGCCCACCGGGCCGACGAGAGCGAACGGCTGCGCCTGGCCGCGGCCAGCCTCAAGACCGACCCCTCCCGCGTCCAGGTCCTCGCCGGCACGCCCGCGCACACCGTCTACGGCGCCGACACCCCCCGCCGCTTCCGCCCCGACCGGCATCCGGTACGGATCGTGGACGCCGACGGCGTCGTACGCCATCACGCCGCCGACGCCACGGTGGCCGCCACCACCGTCGGACAGGCACCCGAGGTCCTGGCCCGCCTGGTCGCCGAGTCCACCTCCTACGGCGACGGCGGAGTGCGCGCCCCCGCCGTCCGCCTGCTGCTGGGCTCGCGCATCGCCGACCTCTCCGGCGTGCTGGACCCGCAGCCGCTGCTCGCCCTCGCCCGCAGCGAACTGCGCTCCAGGGCCGCCGACGAACCCGTCGTCGCCGTCCTGGAGGCACGGACATGACCGCCCCCGCGGCAGGCCCGGACCTCGCGCGGACCGACGACATCGAGTGGGCCGTACGACTGCTGGCCGCCACCCCCACCCACGAGGGCCGCGACCCGCTGCTGCTGCGCCGATGGGCCCTGGCCGCCGACGCGTTCGGCGCCGCTCTCGCCCCCGTCGCCTCGACCGCCCGCGTCGTAGAACGCGACGGCGGGCTCGCGCAAGGGCTGCTCGCCCGCTACCGCTCACGACCGCCGACGGTCGAGCTGTACACCGACACCCTCGCCCTCGCGGAGCGCGTCGTCGACGCACACGGCTGGCGCGCCTGGTACCCACCGGGCTCGGTGCGGGCCGCCGCCCTCGCCCACGAGGCCGTGCACGCCCACCTCCACCACGGCCCGGCACGGGCCGCCCTCACCCGCACCCTCGGCCACACCGCGCTGCGGCTCGGCCGCTGGCGACTGCCCGGCCATGTCGCCGGCGCCGAGGAGGTCGCCGCGCACGCCTACGCCCGCACCGTGTGCGGCCTCGGCCGCAGCCCCCTGCTTCTGACCGCCGCGCTGGCCGCCGTGACCGGCGACGACCGTGCCCGCCCCGCAAGAAGAGAGAACTGACCCATGGGTGTCGTCATCCTCGTCGTCATGGCGGCCGGTGTCGCCGCGATGCTCACCCGCAGAATTCCCACGGCCTTCGCCCTGGTGATCCTCGCCGTGGCCATCGCCTTCCTGGCCGGCGCGCCGCTCACCGGCGAGCACAGCGTCCTGGACACGGTGCTCCAGGAGGGCGCACCGGCCCTGGCCGCGACCATGGTCGCGATCATCCTCGGCTCCTGGCTAGGCCGGCTCCTGGACGAGACCGGCATCGCCGGCACCCTCGTCCGCAAGATCGTGGAGTTCGGCGGCGACCGGCCCACCGTCGTCGCCCTCGGCGTCCTCGCCGTCTCCGCGCTCGTCGGCACCGTGACGGGCTCGGCGCCCGCGGCCATGCTCGCCGGCATCATCGGCATCCCCGCCATGATCGCCGTGGGCGTGCCCAAGGTGACGGCCGCGGGCACCGTGCTGATGGGCATCGCCGTCGGCGCCCCCTTCGAACTGCCCGTGTGGCAGTTCTTCTCCACCGCGCTGAACCTGCCGATCCCCACCGTGCGCGGCTTCATGGTGAAACTGTTCCCCTTCGCACTGGCCGCCGCCCTCGCCTATGTGGTGATCGAAACCCGTCGCCGCGGCACCGAGCACGCCTGGTCCCTGAAGTCGGTGCCGGCGCGCCCCCGTTCACGCCGGGAACAGCTCGGCGACGCACCCTGGTACGCGCTGCTCGCCCCTCTGGTGCCGCTGGTCCTCGCCCTCGGCCTGGAGGTGGCCATCGTCCCCTCACTGCTGGCGGGCGTCGGCTACGCCCTGGTGACCACGACGAAACCGCGGGAGATGAACAAGCGGCTGCTGCGCACCCTGTACGGCGGCTTCGAGGTGGCCGCGCCGCCGATCACCCTGTTCGTCGCCATCGGCATCCTGCTCGCCGCCGTCAAACTCCCCGGTGCCGTCGACGCACTGCAACCCCTGGTCAAGGCGGTCAGCCCGGACAACCCGGTGCTGTTCGTGCTCGTCTTCACCCTGCTGGTGCCGCTGTGCCTGTACCGCGGACCGCTCAACGTCTTCGGTCTCGGCGCGGGCATCGCCGGCGTCCTCATCGCCACCGGCATCTACCCGGCCGCCGCCGTGCTCGGCATGGCCACCAGCTACAACCAGGTCTTCGGCGTCGCCGATCCGACCAGCACCCAGACCGTGTGGAGCGCCCAGTACGCAGGCGTCACCCCGCAACAGGTCATGCTCCGCACCCTGCCCTACGTATGGGCGGTCGCCCTCGGCGGTCTGTGCGTCACCGCCGCGCTGTACCTGTGACCCGATCCCTTCCGCACCCGATGGAGCCGACATGCACGAGCCGCACCTCGACCGCCGTCTCTTCCTGAAGGGCACCGCCGCCACGGGCGCCGCCCTGGCCCTGGGCACCGCCGCCGCACCCGCGGCGACGGCGGCGCCGGCGGGCTTCCCCGACTACACCTATGTGCGCACCCTGCTGACGCCGTCGAGGCTCGCCTACAACCCCACCGGCGAGATCATCTTCCCCACCGTGCGCGGCGTCTACGACAAGCTGGCCACGCGGCTGGGCCGCTACTACCTCTACTACGCACCGCA
Source organism: Streptomyces sp. NPDC102462 (assembly GCF_044765425.1). Taxonomy (NCBI): domain Bacteria; kingdom Bacillati; phylum Actinomycetota; class Actinomycetes; order Kitasatosporales; family Streptomycetaceae; genus Streptomyces; species Streptomyces sp. NPDC102462. The sequence goes on from NZ_JBIWKB010000004.1 coordinate 60,988, forward strand.
CGACGCCCCGGGCGGCATCTGCCTCGCCTACGGTGACTCCCTCGAAGGGCCGTTCACCGAGTACCCGGGCAACCCGATCGTCTCCCGCCAGTGGCAGCCGCACTACTCCGTCAGCCATGTCTCCTCACCCCATGTGCTGTGGAACGCCGACGCGAAGGAACTGTGGCTGTACTTCCACGGCGAGAACACCACCACCCGCCTCGCCCGCTCGACCGACGGCATCCACTTCACCTACGACAAGGTGGTCCTGACGACGTCGATGCTGCCCGCGGGCACCACGGAGACGTCGTACGCCCGTGTCTTCCGCCATGACCTGCCCTCGCGGGGCGCCCGCTACGTCATGGTCTTCATGCTCAACAACACCACCAACCACCGTGACATCCACTGGGGTTGGTCCGCCGACGGACGCAACTGGACCTTCGACCAGAAGCCGCTCATCCGGCACGGCGACGTCGGCGCGGTCAACGTCGGCGGCCCGCACCTGCTGCACCGCAACGACTCCACCTATGTCGTCTACAACAAGGACAAGGAGAGCGGCGGCGACATCATGATCACCGAGGTCGGCAACGACTTCACCCTCCGCAACCACCTCGGCGTCTTCTACAACTCCCGTTCCTCGGCCCCGGAGAACGGCCGCGCCGCCGCGCCCAGCTTCGGCACGGACCACGGGGTCCCCTACATGATCTACGAGGCGGGCGAACGCCTCGCCGGCTCCATCGCGGTGGCCCGCGGCTGACCAACCGGCCGGCCCGACGGCGGCGGCCCGCCAAGGGCCGCCGCCGGACGGAGGCTGCCGTCGTCATGTGGCGGGCGCACGGCGGGGCGCATACTCTCCTGCCCATGCACGAGTTGCAGTTGCTCCGCGCGGATCACGCCCCCGCGCTCCTTGCCTTCGAGCGGGAGAACCGGGCCTACTTCGCGGCATCCATCCCCGACCGGGGCGAGGACTACTTCGCCCGGTTCGACGAGCGGCACCGTGACCTGCTGGCCGAACAGGACGCCGGGGTCTGCCATTTCCATGTGCTGGTGGGCACTGCGGGCGAGGTGCTGGGCCGGGTCAACCTGGTGGACGTGGCGGACGGCGCCGCCGACCTCGGGTACCGGATCGCGGAGCGCGCCGCGGGCCGGGGGCTGGCCACCTCGGCGGTACGGGAGGTGTGCGGCCTCGCCGCCGGCAGATACGGACTGACCACCCTGCGAGCCGCCACCACCTACGACAACGCGGCGTCCCGAGCGGTGCTGGCCCGTACGGGATTCACGGTCACCGGCGAAACGCAGCTCTCGGGTCGCCCCGGCCTCACCTTCCGGCGCCACCTCCACAACTCCCCACCCACGCCTCACGACCTTTGACGCCGGCCACGTACCCGCGAGAACACGCCTTCCCCCTCGAACCCCAGGACGGTGCGGAGATACGTCTGCGTGGTGTCAACGAGTGCGGACATGCCGCGCGTCAGGCGGGGGTTTCAGCGGTGGCGGTCAGGACCGCGCGGCCGAGGATGTGGCCGGCCATGGTGAAGCCGAGGACGGCCGGGGTGGCGTCGGCCGCCACGCCGATGGACTCGACGTCGAGGGCGTGCACCACGACGAAGTACCGGTGCGGGCCGTGCCCGGCCGGCGGTGCGGCGCCGATGTAGCGGGCCGCGCGGGCGTCGTTGGGCAGTTGGAAGGCGCCCTCCGGCAGCCCCGAGCCGGTGTCGTCGCCTGCGCCCTCGGGCAGTTCGGTGACGGTGGCGGGGATGTCGGCGACCGCCCAGTGCCAGAACCCGGACCCGGTGGGTGCGTCGGGGTCGTACACGGTGACGGCATAGCTCTTGGTGCCTTCGGGGGCGCCGCTCCAGGACAGCTGCGGGGAGACGTCCTTGCCGCCCGGCACGCCGAAGATGCCGGAGAACTGCTCCGGCGACCAGGCGGCGCCGTCGGCGACGGTGGTGCTGGTGACGGTGAAGGAGGCCGCCTCGGGGAGGCGGGCGAAGGGGTCGTTGGCGCGCATGGCGTCGTTCCTTTCAAGCAGTGGGGTGGCGGTGGTCTTCGACCGCCACTGGATCGACGATAACACTAATAATCGATTTTCAAGGGAATCGTCTATGCTGGGCGCATGACCCAGACCGACCACACCCCGGCCCCGAAGGGGAAGCAGATGCTCTCCGAGCAGGTCTACGCGCACCTGCGCGACGCGATCATGCGCGGGGACTACGCCCCCGGTGACGCCCTCAAACCGCAGGACCTCGCCACGGAACAGGGCGTGAGCCTGGCCGTCGTACGCGAGGCGCTGGTCCGGGTGGTCGGCGAAGGGCTCGCCGACCGGCTGCCCAACCGCGGCTTCGCCGTACCGGCCTTCTCCGACCGCCGCTGGCAGGAGATCGCGGAGGCCCGCCGGACCATCGAACCGGTCGTGCTGCGCATGTCCGTCGAGCGCGGCGACGTCGACTGGGAGGCCCGCGTACGAGCCGCACACCACCGTCTGGCGCGCACCCCGGCGTATCTGCCGGGCGAGGGCGAGCACTACAGCGGCGCGTGGGCCGAGGCCCACCGGCTCTTCCACCGCACTCTGCTGGAGGGCTGCGGCAACCCCGTTCTGCTGGAGACCTTCGACCGGATGTGGACGGCGAGCGAGCTGGCCCGCCGCTGGTCGGCGCTCCGCGCCCCCGACCGCGACGGCACCGGTGAGCACCGCCGACTGGAGGAGGCGGCGCTGGCACGCGACGCCGACACCGCGGCGGAGGTGCTGACCCGGCACCTCACCCAGACCGCGGCCGTGCTGACCGACCGTTGAGCACCACCATGTAACTGGCCTTCTTTATAGGGTCCGCGCACATGCCGTGCCCCGCGTCCTTTGCCTAACGTGTGCGCTGCTCGGGGCCGGCCCGGCGGCAGCGTGAACACGGCGAACACGGCGAACACGGCGAACAAGGGGGTCCGGAACATGGCGCACGGACGAGGTCGTATCGGGCGATGGCGGCTGCTGTTCGCCCTGCTGCTGGCGGTGGTGGCCGCGGTACCGGCCGCCGCCGGAACCGCGGCCGCCGCCGCGCCGCCGCCGTACCTCACCCTTGAGGCGAGCTACGGGTCAGGCGTCGTCAAGGGCGGCTGGGAGAGCGTGGAGCGCTATCTCGACACCACCACCGGATTCCGCGCCGAGGGTTACCCGCCGGACGGCCGCGGTGACCAGGACGGCCGGCGCGTCACCTACTTCGGCGGCGTCTCCCGTCCCTACTCCGGCCGCTTCCTGCTCTACTCGGCGCCCGGCTGGAACACCGGCACCCGCAGCACGCCGGTCCTCCTCGTGCACGGCGCGAACGACACCGCGGACCGTGCCTGGGCCGACCCGGGCGAGGCGGGCGGGTACGGCTGCGGCGCCCTCTCCTGCCCGTCCACCGGGCTGATGCAGTACCTGTCCCAGCGCGGCCACCGCGTCTTCGCCGTCGGCTTCGCGCACAAGCAGGGCGACAACCTGACGCAGGCGCAGATCGTCGGCGACGCGATCGCCGTCATCAAGGCGAAGCTGGGCGTCGACAAGGTCGACCTCGTCGGCTGGAGCAAGGGCGAGATGTCGACCCGCGCTTATGTGTCGTCGGTGAAGCCGAGCTGGGGCCGCGGCTACGCCGGTGACGTACGCAAACTGATCACCGTAGGCGGTCCGAACGGCGGCTACGACTACCCGTACGCCCACGGCTGGGCGCACGACTTCTCCATCTGGCCCGAATGCGGCGGAAAGGTCAACGCCCCCTCCCCGCACTCCCACATGACGTGCTACGGCCTGTACACGGCGCACCCCGAATTCTCCATGACGCCCTCCGGCGGCTACGACAACTACCCCGGCCAGCGTCAGATGCTGGCTCGCTGGGACGGGGTTTACGGAGTGGACGGCGCCGCGCAGGACTGGTACACGACGTACTACGGCGGCCAGGGCTTCTACACGGCGGGCAGCGGAATCCAGGCCGCCATCGACGCCGGCTCACTGATCAAGCCGCTGCAGAACGCCGGCGTACCCGCCTCGGTCACGACCTACCTGCTGGCCGGCGGTTCCCCGGACGTCCTCGGCATCTTCAACGAGAACCGCGGCCCCAGCGACGGTGTCGTCTTCATCGCCAGCGCGCTAGACACCACGGGCATCCCCACGGTCGGCGGCACCGCCACCGTCGCCGGCGCCAACCACCTCGAACTGGGGTGGAACACCTCGGCCGCCGCCCAGATCGCCACCTGGCTGTCGTGACAAGGACGACGGACCAAGGAGCCCGAGCAGACCAAGGACCGCACATGACCACGAGCAGCATCCGCTCCCGCCGCGTACCCACCGAGCGGCTGACCGTCCGGATCGAGGAGATCCGGGACGAGGGGGAACCGGTCGTCTTCGTCCACGGCAACGTCTCCTCCGCCGCGTTCTGGCGCCCCGCCCTCGCCCGGCTCCCGGACCGCTACCGGCCCATCGCGCCGGACCTGCGCGGCTTCGGCGGCACCGACCCGCTGCCCATCGACGCGACACGCGGACTGCGCGACCACACCGACGACCTCGCCGCGCTGCTGACGGCCCTCGGGATCGACCGGGCGCACCTGGTGGGCTGGTCGATGGGCGGGGGCGTGGTGCTGCAGTATCTGCGCGACCACCCGGCCGCGGTGCGCTCGGTGACCCTGGTCAACCCGGTCTCCCCGTACGGCTTCGGCGGCACCCACGGGAAGGACGGAATCCTCAACTCCGAGGACGGTGCGGGCTCCGGCGCGGGCACGGCCAACCCCGAGTTCGTGGCGCGGCTCGCCAAGGGCGACCGCGGCGAGGAATCCCCGCTCTCACCCCGCTCGGTCCTGGCGAACTGCTATGTGCACCCGCCGTGGCGTCCCGAGCACGAGGAGGAGTACGTCACGTCCATGCTCACCACGCGGACCGGCGAGGACCACTATCCAGGCGACAGCACCGCGTCCCCCTGCTGGCCGGGTGTCGCACCGGGCACCCGCGGGGTGCTCAACTCCCTTTCGCCGCTTCGTTTCCGCCTCGACGACCTCCATGTGATCGAGCCCAAGCCGCCGGTGCTGTGGATCCGCGGCGAGAAGGACGTGATCGTCTCGGACACCTCGATGTTCGACCTGGCACACCTGGGCTCGATCGGCGCGGTGCCGGGCTGGGACGGGACCCCCGCCCAGCCGATGGTGACACAGACGCGCCACGTCCTGGACCGCTACGCGGCCGAGGGCGGCACGGTGCGCGAGGTCGCCGTGCCCGGCGCGGGGCACGCCGTGCATCTGGAACGGCCCGACGAGTTCGGCGCCGCGCTGCTGGACGTGCTCTCCGCATGACGGTGCGCGCGGCCTGTCCCTGCGGCGGCGGACCCACCCGGCGGTGGTGACGCCGCCGCGGCGGACGCGACACCTACTTGCTGTGCACGATCTGGATCAGATTGCCGCAGGTGTCGTCGAAGACCGCGGTGGTGACCGTGCCCGTTTCCAGCGGCTCCTGGGTGAAGCGCACCCCGAGTCCGCGCAGCCGGTCGAACTCCGCCCGTACGTCGTCCACGGCGAAGGAGGTGGCCGGGATGCCGTCCTGGACGAGAGCCGTCCGGTACGGCCGTACCGCGGGATGGCCGGAGGGCTCAAGCAGCAGTTCGGTCCCGGTGGGATCTTCCGGCGAGACCACGGTCAGCCACCGGTCCTCACCGAGCGGCACATCGTGCTTCTTCGCAAAGCCCAGCACGTCGGTATAGAAACGCAGGGCCGTCTCCTGGTCGTCGACGAAGACACTGGACAGGTGGATCTTCATGGGCTGCTCTCCGGTGTGTCGGGCCTGAGCCATCGGGTCACGATGCGCTCCAGCGGCTCGGTGTTCAGGTCGTGGAACTTGTAGCGGCCCTGGCGCCGCGACATGACCAGACCCGCGGATTCCAGTACGGCAAGATGCTGACTGATCGCTTGGCGGGACAGTCCCAAGCCGTGCTTGGCCGTCAGCCGATCGCATATCTCGAAGAGGGTCTGGCCGTCCCGTTCCATCAGTTCATCGAGGATGCGCCGACGGGTGGGGTCGGCCAGCGCCTTGAAGACATCGTCCGCCACGACCACGAGCATAGGCAAGTGGTGACTTGCCTATCAAGACCGCCGCCCGGAGACGGTTCATGCCACGGCCGTCGGCCGGCGCACGACGACACGGTGCGGATTAGCGTGCGGCTCATCGGCTCCGGGCGCGGCCTGCGTCGCTGACCGCGGGTTTCTGCGGCGTCGCCGCCGCGGTGCCGGAGCGGGCGAACCGGCCGCGGACGAGGCCGATCAGCGAGGGGCCGCCGCGCAGACACCACAGGGCGATGACGGGATCGCAGATCGCGCAGCCCAGGGAGGACGTGTGGGCGAACGGCACGATCGGGTTGCCCTTGAGGTGGTGCAGCACGTCCCAGGCGGTGTGCATCAGCCAGGCGATGCCGATGAACGTCCAGGACTCAAGACCGCGGTAGGCGACATACGTGGCGACGGCGGTGAACAGGAACTCGCAGCCGCCGAAGCCGCCACCGCTCAGATACGCGGCGCCCGCTCCCGCCACCATGATCGCGTTGAAGCGGCGTCGGTGCGGTTCACGGATCAGCGACATCAGCAGCGCGTACAGGAGGCCGATCAGGATCGGCATGACGTAGATCATGACTGGGTGGCCTCTTCCGGGTCCGTACGGGTGGCGCCGGAGCGGTCGAGCAGCCGCAGGGCGAGCAGACCGCCGACGCCGGGGATGACGGCGACGGCCTTGGCTGTGGTCGTGGCCCGGCTCAGGCGCCAGGTGGCGATCACGACGAACAGGTAGGCGCAGCCGTGGGTGGGGCCCATCAGGGAGGAGACGGGTTCGAGGTGGGCGGTGGCGATGTTGGCCAGCATGACGACCAGTGAGATCAGTTCTGTGTGTGCCGCGATGCGCAGGGGCCGCAGGTGCACGGTCATACTCCCGTGGTGGAGGCGGGCGTCAGGATCGGCGGTCCGCCGCGGGCGGGGCCGTGCGCCGCTCACCGCTGACCTTGGAGGCCGGAAGGCGCCCGGCCCTCGAGGTCCCCTTCATGGTGTCGCCGTCGACCGTCACGTCGAAGGCGAGGTTCAGCCTCAGGGGCCTGGTGATGGCCTGATGCCACGTCAGCCGGCTGCCGGCCAGGGCGACATCGCCGAGGGGGACCTCCTCGCCCTCCCCGCGGGCGACGCCGGTCAGCACGCCGGCCTCCCGCCAGAGATCGACCACGGCCTTGATCCTGCCGATGGGAGTGGAGATGGACAGGTCCCAGACGCCTTCGACGGACATGGTGCTGTTCTTCCTTACGGTGGGTGTGAACGAAGAGGGGAGCGGCGCTCTGTGCCGCGCCGGGTGTGCGTATGTGTGAGGTCAGAAACCGACGGGGGCCGGGCCCTGGTCGCGCCATACCGTGCCGCGGCGCTCGTAGGCGAACAACTCCTCCACGGCGTGCGCGATACGAGGCCCCAGCTCGCGCTCCAGCAGGTACAGCCCCAGGTCGAGCCCGGAGGTCACGCCGGCACCGGTCACGAGGTCGCCGTCGTCGACGACGCGTGCCCGCACCATGTGGGCGCCGGTGGCGTCGAGCATGTCCAGGCCCATGTGGTGCGTCGTGGCACGGCGTTCCTCCAGCAGGCCCGCCATGGCCAGGACGAGCGAGCCGCCGCACACGGTGGCGACCGTCACCTCGGGGTTGTCCATGGCCGCCTTCAGCAGTGCGGGCAGCTCGGTGTTCAGGGTGCGGGCCAGCAGGACCGGGATGAACTCGTCCTCGCGCCACTCCGCGTCGCCCGCGTCACGGTCGGGGACCTCATCGGGCTCCCCGACGCGGCCCGCCGCACCGGGGACCACGATCAGGCCCGGGCGCGAGGGGTCCAGGGCGGCGGTGGCGCGCAGGGTCAGGCCCCCGGTGCCGCTGACCACCTCGCGGGCGCCCTGCGCAGAGACCAGTTCCACGCTGAGCGCGCCCGCGGAGGCGATGCCGCCGGCGGACAGCACTTCGAAGGGAGCGACGACGTCGAGCGGATCGAAGCCGTCGAACAGGACGATCTGGGCGTGCATGGGGAGTTCCTTCGGACGAGGACGAACCGGCCCGCTGCCGGAGACGCCTTTCGAACGTATGCGGTCGCCCTCGGGCACCCCAGTGGCACGAGTGACACTCTTCAACGGGATACTGCCAAGCCCCACCACACCCCTCCGACCCGGCAATGCGGCCCACGGGGGCCTTGTCCTGTCACTCCGGCCCGCGGATAGACTTCACACGTGCGCTGATCTCCCCGCGGCGGCCAAGTACCGCCGCACACGGTGCCGGTGGTCCCACCCGCGGGGGCCGCCCGGCTGATGTGCCCGCCATCAACCCACCGGAGAGCCCGCCTTGACTGCGCACCAGCCCCTCGTCTACGACGCGTTCATTGAGCGCGCCGCCACCGATCCGGCCGTCGTCGGCCTCGTCCTGAAGGGCTCCTGGGCCCACGACGGCATGACCACCGAACACTCCGACCACGACCTGTACGTCGTCCTCGCCGACGGCGCCGCGACGGAACTCACCCGCTTCGCCGGGCACCGTTCCCCGGAACTCGACCTCGTCGTCGTCTCCCTCGACGAGTTCCGCGCGGCCGGCATGCCGGGCTTCGAACGGTACGCCCTCGCTCGGGCCCGGATCGTGCTCGACCGGCTCGACGGCGGCATCGCACACATCCTGGCCGACAAGGCACGGCTCACCACCGATGAGGCGTCCCGCACCGCACGCGCATGGCTCGACGCCTACGCCAACTCCCTCTACCGCTCGGTCAAGAACGACCGCGACGGCCATCCGCTCGCGGCCCGGCTCGACGCCGCCGACAGCATCCGGTACCTGCTGGAACTGCTGTTCGCCCTCGACCGCCGCCCCCGCCCCTACAACAAGTACCTGGAGTGGGAACTCGCCCGATTCCCACTGCCCGGCTGGGACACCGGCATGCTGCTGGCCGCGGTGGAACACATCGCGGCAACCGGCGACGTGCCCACGCAGCGACGGCTCTTCGCCCAGGTCGAACCGACAGCCCGACAAGCCGGCCACGGAACGGTACTGGACGCATGGGACAAGGACCTCAACCTGATGCGACCGCAGTAGCCCTCCACCTTCGCGCCAGAACCGCCCCGAAATCAGCCGGGTTCGATGGTCGGGCGGCGGCGGGGTGGGGGAGGGGTCAGGTGGTGTGGTGGTAGGTGGTTATCAGGCCTGCTGCGAGGACGGGGTCCACTACTGGGACGCCGAGGTGGTGTTCCAGGCGGGGGCGGATGCCTACGGACGTCAGGCCCGTGCAGGCCAGCAGGAGGGTGTCCGCGCCCTGCGCGACCAGGTCGGCCGCCGCCGCTTCGGCGGCTTCGGTGCCCTCCGGGGTTCGCAGTTCCGTGGTGCTGTGCACGCCCTGTGGGCGGATCGAGGCCGTCAAACGGGTGCCGAGCAGGGCGGCCACGGCCGGCGGAGTCTCGTCCCGGATGCCCAGGACACCGATCCGGCTGCCCAGGGACAGGGCCACGGCGGCCGCGGCCGAACCCGCGCCGATCACGGGAACGCGTACGGCGGCACGGGTTTCGGCCAGGGCCGGATCGGCCGCACAGCTGATGATGACGGTGTCCACGCCGTCCTCCTCCAACTCCCGGGCGAGGCGGACGATCTTCGGCTCGGCGCGGCGGTGCGTGGCGTCGTCGTGGATGCCGTGCGGCTGGTCGGGGATGCACCGGGACACCGTGTGCAGGCCGTAGCGCTCGTGGAGCAGACGACCGTGGTCCTCGACCACGGCGGGGTCTTCGCTGGTGAGGACGCGGATGATGCCGACGGTGGGAACGGACACGGGAGACCTCGCTTTCGCGTGGGGGAGTTCAGGGGTGGGCGGCCACGACCTCGGCCGCGGCGCGGACGGCCAGCGACCGGGCGAGCAGTACGGGCCGGCCGGCGGCCCGCGCCGCGGTGCGCCGCATCTGCTCCGTGTAGCCGATGCAGTCCAGCACCAGCCACGCCGCGCCGCCGTCGGCCAGTTTCCGGGCCGCCTCCGCGATCTGCCGGTGGGCCTCCTCGGCCGGGGCATACGGGTCGGCGCCGGCGGCCGTGACGGGTCCGGGGAGCAGTTCGCTCCAGCGCCGGGTGACGTCCGCGACCTGGTCCGGATGCGGGCACACGAGGCCGACCGGGGCCTCTCCCACGATCGCGGCCACCGCGCGCTGCACCAGTGGCTCGGCGAAGAGCACCGGTCGGGAGCCGTGGATGGCGGGGAACCGCCCGGTGCACAGCAGCAGGGTCGCCACCGCGCCCTGCGCCTCCGCGCGGGCCACGGCCCGTTGCATCCGGAGGATCAGGGCGCGGTGGCCCAGCAGCACCGAACCGCCGTCGCGCAGCCGGGAGACGAGCGGGGCCTCGCCGGGCTCGGGAGCCACCTCCCGGCGGGTGGCGGCCTCGCTGCCACCGGTGAAGTCGTCCTCGTCCAGGGCGCCGTGCTCGACGAGGCGTACGCCGGGTAGCAGCGGCTCGGCGTCGGGCCGCAGGTCCGAACGGGGGGCCTGGCCGATGGTGACCAGGCCGAGGGCGGGCAGGCCCGCGGACGGGGGGCCGGCCGGTGCGGCGGGGGCCGGGGGCTGGTTCGGGAACACGGTCACTCCAGCAGTTCGGGGCGCACGGGTGTCGGATGAGGGGCGCCCGAGCGCGGGGCGTTCGGGCGCGGTGGGTGTGGTGGTGGGCGGCATCGGTGACGCCGGGCCGGGCGTCACCGACCCGGCGCCGGCAGCCGCACGGGGTCAGAGCGCCTTCGTGAGCTTGCTGATGTCGTTGAGCGAGCTGCCCGCGATGAGCCCGGCGCCCACCAGCGACATGTCGTTGTCGGACTGCTCGTCCCGGCGGCGTCGCTCCTCGGCCGTGCGCACACCCCGGCGGCGCCACCGGGTGTAGCCGTAGCGGACGGCGAGGGCGCCCAGCACCATCCAGCCCGCGTTGGCGGTCGCCACCAGCAGACCCGTGGCGAGCAGGACACCGAGCTGGCGGGAGGAGCCGCCGATGAACTGGATCAGGGCGCCGGGGATGGCCCACAGCAGCAGGGTGGTCATGGTGTGCGGGTCCAGTCCGGACGTGATGGTGGTGACGTACACCTTGGAGACCGGGGGCACCTTGCCGTCGGTGAAGAAGGTGTGCCAGGCCAGGGCCACCACGCCGAGCGCGACGGCGAAGCCCATCACCTGCGCGATGTACTGCTCGCGGCGCCCGGACATCTCGTAGGGCTGCCACGGCACGGCGTCCCGGCGCAGCAGCCAGCCCGCCTTGAAGTCGTAGCCGAGGTCGGCGAAGGCAGGGCCGGTGGAGGCGGTGTAGCCGACGAGAAGGGCCAGCGGCACCGTCGGGATGCCGAGGAAGAGCCCCACGATCAGCACGATGAGGGTCACCGCGAAGGCCGGGAACCAGCCCGAGTGCATCGCGGCGAGTCCGACGATCAGCTGATGCACCAGCGCGGCGGCCCCGGCCAGCAGCATCCAGCCGATCAGCCCAGGCACACTCATCCGGCCGATCAGACCGCCGGTGAGGGCGACCACCACCGCTCCCGCGGTGAACAGGACCACGCCCTCCAGCAGGCCGCGCCGCAGCCGGGTCGCGCCGACCGTACGCTCGGGGGTGCCGTCGTCCTCCGCCCGCGCCGCCCCGGCCTTCCGTCCGCCGCCCCCGCGGCCGCGCATCAGCATCCCGGCCTGGCCCAGGGCGACGAGCCCCGCGCCGATCATCAGGCCGTGCGGGACGAAGGCGCCCGTCAGGTCGACATCCAGCAGGGTCGGCGCGTACTGCGCCACCAGCAGACCGATGCCGAACATCAGCAGCGCCCAGACGTTGCCCAGGAAGGCGACCCCGGCCGCGCTGGTCGGGATCTTCATCAGCGCGCCGAGCAGACCGACCACGGCACTGGCCCCCAGGACCACGGCCTTCTTGCCACCGCTGTCACCGGCCTTGATCGTCTCGGCCGCCGCGATGCCGGCGGGCCAGGCGTTGGTCGCCGGGAGCAGTGTGGAGTCGAAGACCCGGTACAGGACCCAGCTGTCGACCGCCAGGCCGATGGCGGCGCCGCCCAGCATCGGCCACACCAGGTCGGTGCGGCCCAGCGCGAAGGGCACGGCGATCGGCGTCATCAGCGAGTTGGCCGCGGCGAAGGTGGAGCCGGACACGGCCGACTGCACGAGGTTCTGGCGGTGCAGCGACCGCATCCTGACAAGGACACCGGCCGGGATGCGCCCGACGAGCATCGCGACCAGGGCGCCGATCACGGCGGTGTTCGGGGACACACCGAGCGAGGTGATCAGGACGACGCCGATCAGCGCGCCGAGCACGGACAGCAGCACGATGAGGATCGCGGTGACCGGTTCCAGCGCACGGGGGTGCCGTGCGGCGGCCGGTGCGGTCGTCGCAGCGGCGGTCGACGGGTCGGGTGGACCGGTGGCGGGCGTACGGTGCACGGAGACTCCTGGGGCCAGTTCTCGGGGCGGCGGGAGAGCGGGGACGGACGCCTCGGCTGCCGCAGGGGAGGGGGACGGACGGGGAAGGACCAACAGAGGACCGAAGAGGACCAAACAACAAGGGGAGGGGCGGTGGATCAGGCGGGCCGGCCCTGCAGGCGCGCCATGGGCCCGTACAGCTCGACCAGACGGTCGAACTCCGCGGGGTCGAAGAAGCGGGCTCCGCCCCGGCCGAACTCCTTGGCCGTCTCCAGGGCGAACCGCGCGGCGGCCGCGATGTCGGTCTCGTGACTGGCCCCCGTGGCGCACCCGGCGACCGCCGTACCCGCGGTGATGGCCAGCCCGACCACCGGGGCGCCGGTGGCGACGGCGGGTTGGAGCAGGGAGTTGATGTGGTGGACGCCGTTGCCGTACGGGGTGATGTCCTGGGTGGTCACGGGGATGACCCGGGCGGGCTCCCCGGTCACCGTCTCCAGGACCGACAGCAGATCCTCGCTGACCCGCAGCACCCAGCCCTGCCGGATGGTCGGGGAGAGGGCGATGCCACGGTGGTTGAGCAGCCGGTTCCCCTTGGTCGTGTCGATGGAGACGATCGCGTCCATCTCCTCGCGGACCTCCTCGCGGTTGCACAGCGCGATGTCCACCGGTGAGTCCATGAACGGTACCGGGTCGTGCGGGCGGGTCGGGGCCCAGCCGCAGACATGGGTGGAGAACATCACATCGCCGTCGAGCACATCACCGCGCGCGTGCATGTCGAGGAGCTTCGCGGCGGCCGCCAGCGCGGCGACGGCTCCGTCGGCGTCCGAGACCAGGCCGATCCGCTCCGGCCGGGCGCCCACTCCGCCGAGACGCCCCAGGATGCCCAGGGTCGGGGCGGTGCCGCCGGACAGCCGCCCGGACCGGCCGGGGACCGTCACGCTGACGAAGTCGGTGCTGCCCTTGTCGCCCGCGACGGTCCGCACCTCGATGGTGGGCCGGGGCGCTACGGCGTCGGCGTCGGCCGGTACGGCGGCCAGGACCCGCCGGAGGTGGTCGGCGAGCAGGTCGCCGCTGGTCTGCGGACGGTCGAGGAGTTCGATGACGTCGATCACGTGCTTGAGCAAGGGAGCGCCTCTCGGGGTGCCGGGCCGGGGCCGGGGGAACGGCGAACACAGCCGGCCGGATGGAACGGGTCGTGCGGATACGGGCCGGCCGCGCGGGACCCTCGGGTGAGCCGGGTCCGCACGGCCGCGGCGCCCTGTGCCGCGGGCCTCGCCGCGGGCGAGGTCCGGTGTCCTGCGCGCGGGCGGCCTCGGGCCGCCGACGGTGAGGGTGGCCGTCGGTCCTGCCCCAGAACGCGGGCGCCGGGTCGGGCGTCGCGGTACCGGTGGAGTTCCGGCGGTCACAGAGTTCTGCGGAAAGTCGCTGAGCGCAATCATTTCCCGATATCAGAGAAGCGTTACCCTGCGTCTCATGAACGAACATGTTCCGGCAACCTCGGCGGAGACCGCGCGCCCTCCGTTGCAGACCGCGGACCGGCTGCTCAGTGTGCTGCAGTCCTTCGACCGGGAGCATCCCGAGTGGGGTGTCTCCGACATCGCCAAGGAGTTCGGCCTGGACAAGTCGGTGGCCCAGCGGCTGCTGGCCGCCCTCGCCTACCGGGGATTCCTCGTCTCGGACCCGCGCTCCCGCCGCTACCGGCTCGGACCCGCGGTCTGGCACCTGGCCCATGGCTGGGAACGGGACGGCGGGCTGGCCCGGCTGGTGGGGCCGCCGCTGCAGGCGCTGGCCGCCGACACGGGAGTGTCCACCTTGTTCGCGGTGCCCGACGGCATCCACATGCGGTGCGTGGCCTCCGCGGAGGGCGCCGAAGGTCCTCTGCGGGTGGACGGCCTGGCCGGGGAGCTGTACCCCGCGCACGCCGGAGCCACCTCCCGCGCCTACTTCGGCATGCTGACCCCCAGGGACCGGGCCGCGCTGCTCTACACACGCCCGATGGCCCGCTTCAGCGAGCGGACCGTCGTCGAACCGGCCGCCCTGGAAGAGCGGTTCGCCGAAGTACGCCGCGACGGACACGCGTACTCGGAGGGGGAGTACGATCCTGACACCGCCGCGCTCGCCGTCCCGGTCGCGGTGGGCCGTCGCGCCGTCGGTACCCTCAGCCTCGTCGCTTCCACCGACGCACTGCGCTCCCGCCGTGCGGAACTCGTCGGCCCGCTGCTGCGCGGCGCCGTCGAACTGGGCAGGCTGCTCACCCCCCGCCGCCCCAGCCCGGCCGCCGGAGGCCGCTGACCGCCTCACCGGCGGTTCGACGTGCTGCCCGCGCCGCGCCCGGACCCGGCCGCACCACCACCCCCTCCCTCGGAAGGAACCACCGTGAAGCTGCTGCTCCTGTCCAACTCGACCGCCCCCGGCCGCGGTTACCTCGAGCATGCGCTGGACGAGATCCTCGACGTCCTCGGCACGGCCCGCCGGCTGGTCTTCGTGCCGTACGCGCTCGCGGACCACGACACCTACACCGCCAAGGTGGCCGCCGCCCTGGAACCCCGCGGGATCGAGGTGACGGGTGTGCACACCGCCGCGGACCCGGCGGCCGCCGTGCGCGGGGCCGAGGCCGTGTTCGTCGGCGGCGGAAACAGCTTCCGGCTGCTGACGGCACTGCACACGCGCGGCCTTGTGCCGGCGATCCGGGACCGGGTGGCGCAAGGGGCGGTGTATCTGGGCTCAAGCGCCGGGACGAACATGGCCTGCCCGACCGTGCGCACCACCAACGACATGCCGATCGTCCAGCCCCCGACCTTCGAGGCGCTGGGCCTGCTGCCCTTCCAGATCAACCCGCACTACCTGGACGCCTCGCCGGACTCGACACACATGGGCGAGACCCGTGCGGAGCGGCTGGAGCAGTTCCTGGAGGAGAACGACGTCCCCGTGGTCGGTCTGCGCGAGGGCACCTGGCTGCGCCGTGAGGACGACCGGCTCACCCTGGGTGGCACCTCGGCCGGCGCCGTCCTCTTCCGCCGCGGCGAAGACCCCGAGGAGCTGGCGGCGGGCCGCGACCTCAGCCGGCTGCTCACCCTCCCCGCCCGCTTCGACCGACGCTGACCGCTACGGGGGCACGGACCGCCGACAGGGGCGCGGGGAACCGCGCACAAACCACAACACCGCCGCAGACGGGCGCCGGCCGGGCAGAGAACCGGTCGAAGCGTCCGCCTGCGGTCGCGTGCGTGCGGCGAACAACGCGCCGGTTCCGGTCCATTGACACTCCGGAAGCCGCTCACTTACTGTCTACCAGGAATTCGAACGGCATTCGAAATATCGAACAGTCCGAAGAGTCGCCTTCCGTACGGCCCGCACGGGCGCGGCCCGCGCCGCGCCGGCACTGCTCGTCGCACCCACGCACGCACCCGCACCGCACGTATCTCCGGAATGTCATGGTCGCCTCCCCGGCCGGGACACCGGCGGACCGCCTCGCGCCAGTCCGCGGCGCCTGCGGCCGGAGCATCGTGGCTTCCGCTGTTGCCGAGGAGATGGTCATGTCCGAACTCCCGCGCCGCGATGCTCTGCGGCTGACCGCACTCGCCACCGCCATCCCGGCGTTCCAGGCCATGTTCCCGGCGGTGGCCGGGGCGGCGACACCCCCGAAAGCCACGACGGCGGCCGCACATTCCGCGGCCGGCGCGGCACGGGGCCCGCGCCTCCCCACGCCCTCCTCCTGGATCGTCAAGCCGTTCGACAACACACGCGTGACGCTCGCCCCGAGCCTGTTCACCGACAACCGCGACCGGGTGCTGAACTTCCTGCGGGCCTACTCGGCCGACCGCATGCTCGCCGTCTTCCGCACCAACGCGGGACTCGACACCCACGGCGCCCAGCCACCCGGCGGCTGGGAGACCGCGGACGGCAACCTCAGGGGCCACTTCGCCGGGCACTTCCTCAGCGCGCTCAGCCTCGCGTACGCCGGAACCGGCGAGCGGGTCTACAAGGACAAGGCCGACTACATGGTGGGCGCGCTCGGCGCGTGCCAGGACGCGCTCGCCGCACTGGTCGGCACGGACGACCCCGCGGCGCCCAGCCACGCCGGCTACCTGGCCGCGTACCCCGAGACGCAGTACGTCCTGCTGGAGCAGTACGCCACGTACCCGAGGATCTGGGCGCCCTGGTACACCTGCCACATGATCATGCGCGGCCTGCTCGACGCCTACCAGCACACGGGCAACGAGCAGGCGTTGCGGATCGTCCTGGGCATGGGCGACTGGGCCCACAGCAGGCTCGGCCACCTGCCCAGGACACAGCTGGACCGGATGTGGAAGATCTACATCGCGGGCGAGTACAACGCGATGCCGGTGGTCATGGCCGACCTGTACGCCCTCACCGGCGACGAGAAGTACCTGACGACCGCGAAGTGTTTCGACAACACCTACCTCTTCGAGGCCGCCGTGGCCGACGAGGACACCCTCGACGGGGAACACGCCAACCAGCACATCCCGCAGTACCAGGGGTACTTGGAGATCTACGAACAGACCGGCGAGCGGCAGTACCTCGCCGCGGCCAGGAACTTCTGGGACATGGTGGTGCCGCACCGCACCTACGTCGACGGCGGCATGGCCGGCTCGGGCGAGATCTTCGGCGCGCGGGACGTCATCGCCGCGACCATCCAGCAGGACAACGCCGAGACCTGCTGCGTCTACAACATGCTCAAACTGAGCCGGAGCCTGTTCTTCCACACCGCCGACCCGAAATACATGCAGTACTACGAGCGGACCCTGTACGGGCAGATCCTCGGCTCACGGCGCAACACATCGAGCGACACCAACCCGTTGCTCACCTACTTCGTGCCGGTGAATCCGGGCGCCCACCGGTCGTACGGCAACATCGGCACCTGTTGCGGCGGCACCGGACTCGAAACCCACGCCAAGTTCCAGGACTCCGTCTACTTCAGCTCCACGGACGGCTCGGCCCTCTATGTGAACCTCTATCTGCCGTCCGTCCTCGACTGGCCGGAGCGTGGGCTGACCCTCACCCAGTCCACCGACTATCCGACCGACCCGGCCGGTACCAGCACCCTGACCATCACGGGGAACGCACAACTCGACCTCAGGCTGCGCGTTCCGTACTGGGCCGAGCGCGGTTTCACCGTCCACGTCAACGGGGTCAGGCAGCGGGTGGCCGCCACGCCCGGCACCTATGTGTCCCTGAACCGGCGCTGGCGGACGGGCGACCGGGTGGACATCGCCGCGCCGTTCACCCTGCGCATCGAACGCGCCCTGGACGACCCGGCCACCCAGGCGGTCGCGTACGGTCCGGTGCCCCTCGTGATCCGGAGTTCCGCGACGGAGTACCAGAAGCTGACCCTGTACCGGGACTACCCGCTCAGCCGTGACCTGAGCCGGGTGATCCGCCCGACGGGGGAGCCGATGACCTTCACCGTCGGCGGCCTGACCCTGGCCCCCTTCTACATCAACACCACCGACGGCTATCACATGTACGTCAAGCGCGCCGAACCCGAGATCGTCTTCGGCGCCACCGGCACCGGCATCGAGAACCGCGCCGATGCCACCGGGCTGACGTTTCTCGACCAGGTCTGGGACCGGGGCCCGTTCCGCACCAGAGGCGGCCTGGTGCGGGCGGTCGCCGAGGTCGCCGAAGACCGCACGGCCACAGGTGACTTGACACCGCGTCAGCGCCAGATACTGATCGAGGCGGCTGCCCGAGCCCAACTCCCTTCCTGAGCCCCTGATTCCGGGCGGACGCTTCCCGGCGATCCGGCCGCCCGGCACGCACCGCTCACATACCCGGGACGGCGAGATGCGTTTCTTCCGGGTTCCGCCGGCGTCGTGTGCGGCGCCGGCGGAGCGGCCTCGGCGAGGCGTGAGGTGTCAGGCGTGAGGTGTCGGGTGTCAAGCGCCCGGCGTCAGGTGCCGGAGTTCGGCCGCAGGGCTCGTGCGAGCCAGGCCGTGCGGGTCCGGCGGGCCGTGGCCGAGACGGCTGCCTGGGGGTACAGCGCGTCGAAGCCGTGGAAGCCGCCCGCCCACACGTGGAGTTCGGCCTGACCGCCGGCCGCCCAGATACGGGTGGCGTAGTCGGTGACCTCGTCGCGGAAGACCTCGGCGGAGCCGGTGTCGAGGTAGGTGGTCGGCAGGCCGGAGAGGTCGTCGGCCAGGGCGGGCGAGACATACGCGGACACCTCGTCGTCGCTGAGGTCGCCGAGGACGGCGCCCCATCCGAACGCGTTCATCTCACGGGTCCACACGCCGGGCCCGCCGGAGTACTGGCGGCTGGAGGTGGTGGTGTTGCGGTGGTCGAGCATGGGGCAGACGAGCACCTGCGCGGCGATCGCCGGGGCGCCGAGGTCGCGGGCCAGCAGGGTGACGCCCGCGGCGAGCCCGCCGCCCGCGCTGGCGCCCGCGACGACGATCCGGGCGGGGTCGACGCCCAACTCGGCGGCGTGTTCGGCGATCCAGAGCAGCCCCTGGTAGCAGTCCTCGACCAGGGTGGTGCCGGTGACCTCGGGCGCGAGCCGGTAGTCGACGGAGACCACGACCGCGCCGAACTCGTCCAGCCACTCCAGGGGGATGTCGATCTGGGAGAAGCGGTCGCCCATGACCATCCCGCCGCCGTGCATCCAGTAGACGCAAGGGCCCGCGGTGGTACGGTCCTTGTCCGCCGGGCTGAAGACCGACAGGGGCAGGGGAGTGCCGTCCTTGGCGGGCACGAAGACCTCGCGCCGGTCGACCCGCCGGTGGGCGAGCAGGGTGTCGACGGGCGTGGGCGGGAGCCCGCGCAGTTGGGCGAGCACGTCCGGGCTGAGCTCGGACATGAGGGGCATGTCGGCCAGCAGCTCGTGCAGTTCGGGGTCGAGGGCGGGTCGCGGCGTGGTCATGGTGGCTGCCTTTCGCGGGGTGGTGCCGTGGGGCGGGGAAGGGGCCGCCTCGCCGGGGGCGAGGCGGCAGGGCGATGGGCGCGTTCGACGCGTCAGAAGGCGGCCTTGCCGCGGACCGGGACGTAGTCGGTGTACTCGGACTCCTTGGCCAGCAGCGGCTCGATCCGCGCCACGATGGCCTGGGCGGCCTCGCCGGCGAAGACCCGGTGGTGGTCCTCCTCGCTGGTCCAGCCCTCGGTGACGTGGACGACGTCCGGGTCGGAGGCCGAGCGCGAGACGAGGTAGACGAGGCAGTGTTCGCTCGCGCCGGGGCTGCCGTCGTCCAGACCGGTCAGTAGCAGGTCGACGAGCTGGTCGCCCATGGTCGGCCTGGCGGTCAGTCTGGCGTTGAAACCGTATGTGACGGTCATGGAATCCTTCTTCCCTGTGCTGGAGTGCGGTGATTCCATTGAATCGGCTTGACCTGCACAAACGTTAGAACGATGCTCGCTTGTACTTGCACGATCCTCGCGGTCACGGGAGCCGTGGCCTGGACCGGTGGTGCAATGGACGCATGAGCCTCGACGAGTTCCGCACCCTGCTGACCCGGCATGCCCGGCCAGACTGGACCACCGCCATCGACGGCGTCCTCATCTCCCGGGTCGACCGCCCCGATCCGCCGGCACCTTCCATGTCCGGGACGGTCCTGGCGGTCATCGCCCAGGGCGCCAAACGTCTCGCCCTGGGCGACCGGGTCTACGAGTACGGGCCCGGGCAGTACCTGGTCGCATCCGTCGACCTGCCCGTGACCGGACAGTTCACCCGGGCCGACGCCAAGGAGCCGGCGCTGGGATTCGGTCTCACGCTGGAACCGTCCGCCGTCGCCGAACTGCTGCTGCAGGCCGGTCCCGGCGACACCCCCCGGGCCGGCGGGGGCACACCCTCGGGGATCGCCGTCAGCGACGCCTCGCCCGCCCTGCTCGACGCGGTGGTCCGGCTGCTGCGCCTGCTCGACGAGCCCCGCGACCGCGCCGTACTCGCCCCCCTCGTCAAACGCGAGATCCTGTGGCGGCTGATCACCGGCGAGCAGGGTGCGACGGTGCGTCAGCTCGGCCTCGCCGACAGCAGCCTCAGCCATGTCTCCCGGGCCGTGCGCTGGATCCGCGAGCACTACGCGCAGCCCTTCCGGGTCGAGGACGTGGCGCGGCAGTCCGGTATGAGCGTCTCCGCCTTCTACCGCAACTTCCAGGCGGTGACTGCGATGAGCCCCATCCAGTTCCAGAAGCAGATCAGGCTCCAGGAGGCCCGGCTGCTGCTCGCCACCCACCCGGGCGATGTCACCGGGGTCGGCCATCGCGTCGGGTACGACAACCCGTCACAGTTCAGCCGCGAGTACCGCCGCCAGTTCGGCGCACCCCCGAGCCGGGACGCCGCCCGGCTGCGTCAGGCCGTACGCACCCCCGCGGGTGTGCTGCCCTGAACGACGGCTGGCTGACGCCACGATGCGCACACCGCGTACGGGCGTTCTGCCCGACTCGGACCGGACCGCGTCGTCGCGCTCGACGTGACCGATCCCGAGAGCATCGCCTCCGCCTTCGAGGCGGCGGGGCCCGTGGACGTCCTGGTCAACAACGCCGGCGTGCCGTCGATCGGTGTGTTCGAGGGCACCGCCATATGCCGCTCTCGGTCGTCTACAAGGCCGGCAAGATGGCCGTCGAGGGGTTCGCCGCTTCGCTCGCGCGCGAACTCGCGCTCTTCGGCGGGCGGGCCAAGACGGTCCAAGGACAGCGACGTCGCCAAGGCGGTGTGGCGAGCCGCGCACGACACGACCGGGCAGTTGCGGTTCCCGGCTGGCCGGCCGCGACGCGGTCTGGGTCGCCGAGGCGAAGTGTCCGACCGGCATCGGCCGCCCTCGTGGTGTTCATGTAGGTGAAGCGGAAAGCCGTGCTCCGAAACCGCCCAAAGCCTTGCCGCTGCACGGGCGTCTCCCTACACTCCCGGACGGCAAGCGCTTTCTGAATGCCTGGCGGCAAGGTAACGCCCAGTGCAACCAGTTCAGTTATCAGAACGATGACCATCAATCTGAACTATGACGAAAGGGCAGGGCGAGGATGAGACGAGCACGAGCGGCGCGGCTGTACGCGGCGCTGGCGACGACCGGCCTGGTGGCGGCCTGTGTGACCGGCGTGGTGGTGTCGATGCCCGAGGCGGCGGCCGCCACCGGGGGCGCCTCCGGCTACGCAAGCCAGAACGGCGGCACCACCGGCGGAGCGGGCGGGCAGACGGTAAGGGCCACCACGGGGACCGCGATCCATCAAGCCCTGTGCAGCCGCGCCAGCAGCAGCACGCCCCTCATCATCGAGGTCGAGGGCACCATCAACCACGGCAACACCAGCAAGGTCTCCGGCGGCAGTTGCAACACCGCCGCGGACAAGATCGAGCTCAAGGAGATCAGCAATGTCACCCTCGTCGGGGTCGGCAACGGTGCCGTCTTCGATCAACTCGGCATCCATGTCCGGGACTCCAGCAACATCATCATCCAGAACGTGACCGTACGGAACGTCAAGAAGTCGGGCTCGCCCACGTCCAACGGCGGTGACGCCATCGGCATGGAGAGCAACGTCCGCAACGTCTGGGTGGACCACACCACCCTGGAGGCATCGGGCGGGGAGTCGGAGGGCTTCGACGGCCTCTTCGACCTGAAGGACAACACCCAGTACGTGACCCTGTCCTACAGCATCCTGCGCAACTCCGGGCGCGGTGGCCTCGTCGGATCCAGCGAGAGCGACACCTCGAACGGGTACATCACCTACCACCACAACCGGTACGAGAACATCGACTCCCGTACGCCGCTGCTGCGCGGTGGCATCGCCCACATCTACGACAACCACTACGTCAGCCTCAACGAATCCGGCATCAACTCCCGCGCCGGTGCCCGGGCCAAGGTGGACAACAACTACTTCGAGGACTCCAAGGACGTCCTCGGCACCTTCTACACCGACGCGGCCGGCTACTGGCAGGTCAGCGGCAACATCTACGACAACGTCAGATGGTCGAGCCCCGGCAGCGAGAACCACCCGGCCGGCCCCGACCCCCAGTCCAACACCACCGTCAGCATCCCCTACGCCTACAGCCTCGACCCGGCCAGTTGCGTGCCGAGCGTCGTGAGCGTCACGGCCGGAGCCAACAAGGGGCTCAAGGTCTCCGACGGCAGTTGCTCCCCGCAGACCCCCTCGCCGACGCCGACCGGTCCCACGCCCACACCGACCGGCCCGACGCCGAGCCAGCCGAGCGGTACCAACCTCAGCCTCGGGGCGGGCTCGGACGGGTCGAGCAAGGCCACCGGCACGAGTTACGGCAACGTCCTGGACGGCGACCCGAGCACCTACTGGTCGCCGGCCGGCTCGACCGGCTCCGTCTCGGTCAAGTGGGGCTCCGCCACCTCGGTGTCCTCGATCAACATCCGTGAGACGGCGGGCAGCGCGGGCAGCATCGGCTCCTGGCGGGTCGTCAACCACGACACCGGAGCCGTCCTCACCTCCGGCAGCGGCGCGGGCGTCATCAGCCTCGCCCAGACCTCACTGCGCAAGATCACCTTCGAGATCACCGGTGCGACGGGCACCCCGCAGATCGCCGAGTTCGAAACCTACGCCTGATACACCACGGCAGGGCCCCCGCCGCCCGGCGGGACCGGCCACCCCGGTCCCGCCGGACAGCAGGGGCCCGATGGTGCCGCAGGCCGGGCTCACCGGTCTGCGGGGGGCAGAGCGTGGTCCGGTTCCGGCTTGGTGACGACCGTGGTCACTCCCCGGCCGCGCAGCTCCTCAAGGATGCGCGGGTCGGCGGTGTCGTCCGTGACCAGGGTCCAGCCCTCCGGGAGTGCGGTCCACGCGTGGAAGGGGCGCCGGCCCAGCTTGGCGGCGTGCGCGAGGACGTACACCTGGTCGGCCCGGCGGGCCATCAGCTCCTTGAGCCGGGTCTGGCGCAGATCGGCCTCGCAGATGCCGTGCCGCGGTGAGATGCCGTCCGTGCCGAGGAAGACACGGTCGAACGTCATGCGTTCCAGGGCCGCTTCGGTGAGCGGTCCGACGAAGCCCTGGCTGAGCGGGCGCAGGGTGCCGCCGAGGCATTCGACATGGATCGTCTCCACGTCGGAGAGCGCCTGAAGGGTGGTCAGCCCGGTCGTGGCGACCGTGATGTCCTTTGCGGTGCGCAGTTCATGGGCGAGCGCCCCTACCGTCGAGCCGGCGTCCAGCAGCAGCGTCTCGCCCGGCCGTACCTGCCCCGCCGCCCAGCGCGCGATGGCCTGCTTGGCCTCGAACGCCTCGCCCGTCCGCTGCCGCAGCGATGCCTCGGGGTGCGCGGACAGCGCCATCGCACCGCCGTAGGTGCGGGCGAGCCGCCCGTCCGTGGTGAGCTTCGCCAGGTCACGGCGGATGGTGGACGCCGTCACGCCGAACAGCTGGGAGAGTTCGTCGACGCTTGCCAGACCGGTGGTGGTGGCGAGCCGGACGATCCGGTCGCGCCGGTCCTTGGAGCCGATCGCAGACATGTGTCCTCTGTCCTGTGGTGTCCAGTGGTGCCTGGAGCTGCCTGTGCTCGGGGCGCTTCGAGGTGCCGCGGGCGCGCACGGCCCGTGGTCAACGGGCGGCCGGAGCGGTCGACATCTCGGCGGCCTGGCGCAGGGCCTCGACCATGCTACCGGCCTCGGCCCGCCCGGTCCCCGCGATGTCGAAGGCGGTGCCGTGGTCGACGGAGGTGCGGATCACCGGCAGTCCGACGGTGAGATTGACGCCGGCCTCGATGCCCAGCACCTTCACCGGGCCGTGCCCCTGGTCGTGGTACATGGCCACGATCAGGTCGTAGTCGCCGCGCGAGGCGAGGAAGAACGCGGTGTCGGCGGGGAGCGGGCCACGCGCGTCGATGCCGTCGGCGCGCAGCACCTCGAGAGCCGGGACGATCTTGGTCTCCTCCTCGCCGTGGCCGAACAGGCCGTTCTCACCGGCGTGCGGGTTGATGCCGCACACGCCGATGACCGGTGCGGCGACGCCGGCCCGCACCATCGCCTCGTGGCCGCGGCGCACGGTGCGCTCCACGAGCCCGGGCTCGATGCGGTGGACGGCGTCGATCAGCCCGATGTGGGTGGTCACGTGGATGACCTTCACCTTGGGCGTGGACAGCATCATCGAAACCTCCTCGACGCCCGTGAAATGGGCGAGGAGTTCGGTGTGACCGGGGTAGAGGTGACCCGCCGCGTGCAGGGCCTCCTTGTTGAGCGGCGCCGTGCAGATGCCCTGCACCTCGCCGCGCAGCGCCAGATCGGCGGCGACGCGCACGTAGTGGTAGGCGGCGTCGCCCGCCACGGCGGACAGCTTGCCCCAGGGCAGATCGGCCGGGAGCAGACCGAGGTCGACGACGTTGACGCGGCCGGGCGTGAACTCGGCCTGCGCCGGGTGCTGGACGGGCACCACCGTGCACTCGACGCCCAGGATGCGGGCCGCCTCGCGCAGTCGTGCGGCGTCGCCGACGACCACGGGGCGGCACACGCGCAGGGTGTCGGGGTGGAGCAGCGCCGGGACGACGACCTCGGGTCCGATGCCGGCTCCGTCGCCCATGGTCACCGCGATGACCGGGAGCGCACGGCCGGTGGTGCCGGTCTGCTCGGTGAGGGGGGTGGCGGCGGGTGCTGCGTTCACGGGGTTTCTCCTAGGGGGGTGGAGGGCGGGAGCGGTGGATGGGGTGGACGGGCAGGGGCGTAGCGCGCGGGCGATGCGCAGCAGGGAGTCGGGTTCGCCGAAGCTGCCGGGCCGGGTGACGACGCGTCGGCCGTCGGGGGTGCGGGAGTGCACGGCGCCGTGATGGATCTGCCCGACGGGGCACAGCAGGGTGACGCCGAGCGCGTCGAGGACGCGGCGCGCGGTCTCGCCTCCGGTGAGCACGAGATCGCTGTCGTGCGCGATTTCGGCGACCGCCCGGGCGAGCCCGGCGACCAGCCGGCGGCCCTGGCCGGGGGCGACGGTGCCGTCGTCGGCGATGCTCACGACGGTGACGGAACCCGGTGCGAGGCCCGCGGGGAGCCACGCCGTCCCATCGACCGGAGCGAGACCGGCCTGCGTGGCACGCCCCAGGTGTGCCACGGGCAGGGCCACATGATGGGCGCCCGCGGCCACGAGTTGCGCGATCTGCGCAATCGCTCCGGGTTCGACGGTGCCGACGACGACCAGCAGCGGCCTGATCCCCGTAGACCCGGGGCCTGTTGACGGCAGCGTAGCGGGGTCCGCCGGGTGTCCCGCGCGGTGCCGTGGCCGGGCGCCGCCTGCGCGGAGCCCGCGCCCGAGAGCAGCGGCGAGGCCGCCCGCGCCCAACAGTCGTACGGACGGCCCGAGTTCGAGTGCCGCTTGGGCTATCGCGTCGAGATCCGCGTCCGTTTCCGCGTCGCACACCGGATGCAGACCGCTCGCGATCAGCTCGCGCAGCCGCACGGGCAGCGCACCGCGTACCACATCGAGGGGCACCGGCGCGGTCGGCACGTCCCCGAGCGCGGCGGCGACGGACCGGGGCGCGGCCCGTGACTCCGCCCGCCACGCCTGTGTCGCGTGCAGCGGCACACCGCGCAGGTGGACCACGCCGTCTTGCACGGTGCGCCCGGCCACCGGAAGCGCGGGTGCGATCACCACCCCCGCGGCGCCGTCCGCGTACGCGGCGGTCTCGGCGGAGAGGTTGCCCCGCAGCAGCGAGTCGGCCTTCTTGAACAGCACGCGGCCGTCGGCCGCCGACACCGCGGCCCGTACGGCCCGCGCCGCCGCGTTCGCCGGCAGGTGCCTGGTGTCCAGGTCGAGCACCGTCGCCGCACCCGGGGCGGACGCCGCCGCGGCGCCGGGGCGCAGCAGGATCCGGCCGCTCAGGCTCAGGGCCACCGCGGTCTCGGCGGCGCCGGACAGGTCGTCCGCGAGGGCGAGCACACGGCGCGCCGGACTGGGGCGGCGCAGGGCCTGGCCGCCGCGGCTGGTGAGGGACACGGATACCTCCTCGGGCCGGCCCGGACGGGCGGCCTCGGGCACCGATGATGACATGGCGTGCGCGATCTGCGCGAGACCTCTTGCGCGAACTACGCAATCGTGCCACCTTTTCCGGCGCGACACCTGTTCGTCACCACCGGCCCGGTTCCCCGACCGGACCCGGTACGACAGCCGGACCTCCGTGAACCGGTCCGGGCGAGAACAGCCAGAGCCGGTCGCCACCCGGAACGCGAGAAGGTCGACGATGACCCCAACTCCTCACAGCGCACCCTCCGAAAGCCCCCCGCGCGGGCCCCTCAGCCGCCGCACCCTGCTGCGCTACGGCGCCCTCGGCGGGGCCGGCATCGCCCTCGGCCCGCTGGCCGCGTGCGCGGGACCCACCGGAGCCCCCGGCCCCGGAACCCTCACCCTCGGCCTGAACCGCTCCCTGGTCAGCCTGGACAACAAGCTCAACCAGTTCGACGCGGCGGTCACCGTGCAACGCGCGGTGCGCCAGGCCCTCACCCGCATCGGCCCGCGCATGCGGCCGCAACTTGTCCTCGCCGACCGCTTCGAGATGACCGAACCGACCGCCTGGACGGTCCGGCTGCGCGAGGGCGTCCGCTACTCGGACGGCAGCCCGGTCACCGTCGAGGACGTCGCCACGGCCCTGCGCATGTACGGCCAGGTCACCGGTTCCTTCCTGCTGGGCCTCTTCCCCGAGCTGCCCACAGTCGAGCCGACCGGCGAGCGCACCTTCCGGCTGCGCACCCAGCACCCGGTGCCCGTCCTCGACCGGCTGATGGCGAACATCCACATCACCCCGGCCGCCGCCAACCGCCCAGAGGAACTGCAGAGCGGCCTCGGCTCGGGCCCCTACCGGGTGCTGAAGGCGAACAGCGGGGCCGGTGAGTACACCCTGGCCCGCAACACCAGGTACTGGGGGCCGCGCCCGCGCGTCGACACCGTCCGCGTGCGGTTCGTGCCCGAGGAGTCCAGCCGGGTCATCGCCCTGCGCAGCGGCGAACTGGACGTCGTCGACACCCTCACCCCCGACTCCGCCGACCAGCTCACCGGCCTGCCCGGCGTCACCGTGCAGGAGACCGCGGGCGTACGCATGTGCCAGCTCTTCTACAACTTCCGCAAGCCCAAGGGGCATCCGCTCGCCGACGCCCGGGTACGGCAGGCCCTCACCCATGCGATCGACGGCGAGGCACTGGTCCGGGACGTGCTGACCGACTCGGCCGAAGAGGCCAGGGGAGTCGTTCCGCTCGCCCTCGAAGGCGCGGTGCCCACCGGCGAGTACACCTACGACCCGCGCAAGGCGAAGGCGCTCCTCGCCTCCCTCGGCGCGGCCGACCTGCGGATCAAAATCATCTGGGAATCGGGGGAGTTCGCCGCCGACACCTCCGTCATGGAGGCCGTCATCGACATGCTACGGGCCGTCGGCGTACGCGCCTCCCTCCAGCAGTTCGAGCCCGGCGGCGACATCCTGAAATGGCGTCAGGGCCGGGCCGGCGACTGGGACGTCATCGGCAACGGCTACGGCAGCCCCACCGGACAGGCCCTCACCGTGCTCCAGGGCATGTACGGCGGCACGGCCCAGAAGGACCGCACCGGCGACGCCTTCATGGGATATGTCGTCCCCCGGGTCGAACGCGCCCTGTCGGCCGCCGCGATGGAGGTCGACGCCACCCGGCGCTCCGCACAACTGGCCGCCGTACAGCGCGCCATCTGGCAGACCTGGCCGAGCCTTTGGGCGTTCGCGCCCAAGACCCTGCTCGCCCGCCGCGACCGCGTCCACGACCTGCGGCTGCTGACCATCAACTCCTACGACCTGTCCGCCGTACGGCTGGAGGGCTGAGCCGTGCCGACCTATCTCGCCCGCCGCATCGGCCAGAGCCTGCTGACCGTCTTCCTCACCCTGACCACCGTCTTCCTGCTGGTCCGCCTCGCCCCCGGAGACCCGGCCTCCGCCTATGCCGCGCCCAACGCGACCAGCGCCGATCTGGACGCCATCCGCGCCAAGTTCGGCCTCGACGAACCCCTCGTCAACCAGTACGGGATCTTCCTGCGCGACCTGTTCACCGGGAACCTCGGCACCAGCTATTCCTTCCACGCGCCCGCCTTCGACGTGGTGATGGCCCGGATGCCGTACACGATCACCCTCGCCGTCTCGGCCATCGCCGTGACCGCGCTGGTCGCGGTGCCGCTCGGCGTCTGGATGGCCCGCCGTGCCGACACCAAACGCGAACTGGGCGCCAACGTGCTGACCATCGCCGGCCAGTCGATGCCGGACTTCTGGACCGGCGTGATGCTGCTGACCGTGTTCGCCGTGCTGCTGCCGGTGCTGCCCGCCTCCGGGTTCACCTCCTGGAGCGGCCTCGTACTGCCGACCGTCACCGTGGCCGTGCTCCAACTCGCCCTCGTCTCCCGGCTCGTACGCCGCGAGATGACCACCGCGCTCGCCGCCCCGTACACCACGGTGGCCCGCTCCCGCGGTGTCGCCGAACGGGCTCTGGCCTGGCGCTACGGCCTGCGGAACTCCGCCGTGCCCCTGCTCACCGCCCTCGGCACCCGCTTCGCGGCCCTCCTCAACGGCGTCGTCGTGGTCGAGGTCGTCTTCGGCTGGCCTGGCGTCGGCTCACTCGTCGTACGCGCCCTCGCCACCCGCGACTACCCGCTCATCCAGGCCACCGTCCTGGTCACCGCGACCCTCGCGATCCTCGTCCAACTCCTCGTCGACCTCGCCTACCCGCTGCTCGACCCGCGGGTGCGTCTCGGAAAGGCGGCCTGAGCCATGACCACCACGGTCGTCCCCGCCGAGCGGCCCAGCGCCGTCACCGCCCGCGACCTGGCCCGCGCCACCGCGACGCGGCAGCGGCGCAGCGCCCGCGTCAAACTGTGGGCCGGTGCCGTGTGCACGGCACTCGTCGTGCTGCCCGTGGCCCTCGCGGGACTGCTGCCGCTGCCCGGCGCCGACGAACAGGACCTGTCCCGGCGCAGGCTGCCACCGCTGAGCGAGGGCCATCTCTTCGGCACCGACCAACTCGGCCGCGACCTGCTCTCCCGCATCCTGCACGGCGGCCAGGTGTCGCTGTCCGTCGGTGTCCTCGCCGTCCTGGTCTCCGGAGTCATCGGCATCGTCGCGGGTTCGGCGGCCGGGTTCTTCGGCGGCTGGATCGACTCGCTCGTCTCCCGCTTCCTGGAAGCCCAGCTCGCGCTGCCGCTGCTGATGATGCTGCTCCTCGTGGTCGCCCTGTTCGGGCCCTCGGTCACCGTCATCACCTGCGTGATCGCCGTCGCCCAGTGGCCGGAGGTGGCCCGGCTGACCCGCTCGCTGGTGCTGGTGGAACGGGAGAAACCCTACGTCGCCGCCGCCCGGGTGCTCGGACTGCGCGGCTGGGCCGTGCTCGTGCGCCACGTCATCCCCAACGTGGTCCGCCCGGCCAGCCTGGTCATCCTGCTCCTGCTGGCACAGGCCGTGCTGCTGGAGAGCGCGCTGAGTTTCCTCGGCGCCGGGCCGCAGCGGCCGTTCGCCACCTGGGGGCGGATCATCTCCGACGGCCAGGCCTACCTCACCACCTCCTGGTGGCTGGTCACCCTGCCGGGCCTGGTCATCGCCCTGCTGGTGGTCGGGGTCAACCTGCTGGGCGACGGGCTGCGGGACCGCACCCGCCGCCGGAAGGGAGCCTGAACCATGACCGAGCACAGCACACCGCTGCTCGACGTCACCGATCTGCAGGTCGAACTCATCACCGCACACGGCGTCGTACGCGCCGTCGACGGGGTGAGCTTCACCGTCCACCGGGGCGAGACCGTCACCCTCATCGGGGAGTCCGGCTCCGGCAAGTCCACCACCGCCATGGGCGTCCTGCGCCTGCTGCCGGACGGGCTCGCCGTGCTGTCGGGCAGTGTGCGCATCGCCGGCCGGGACGTCCTCGCCGACCCGGGCGCCGCGCACGCCGTACGCGGCCGCACGGTATCCCTGATCCCGCAGGACCCCATGACCGCGCTCAGCCCGGTGCACACCATCGGCCGCCAACTCGGCGACGCGCTCCGGCTGCGCCACCCCCGACTGTCCCGGGCCGAGGCCCGCGACCGGGGCGTGGAACTCCTCGCCCAGGTGCACATCACCAAGCCTCAGACCCGCTGGCGGGCCTATCCGCACCAGTTCTCCGGCGGCATGCTCCAGCGCATCCTCATCGCCATCGCGCTGGCCGGCGAACCCGAACTCCTGGTCGCCGACGAGCCGACCTCCGCCCTCGACGCCACCGTCCAGGCCAGCATCCTCGACCTGCTCATGGAACTCCAGGAACGCACGGGCATCGGCATGCTGATGATCACCCACGACCTGGGGGTGGCACGGCTCGTCTCCGACCGCATCCACGTCATGAAGGACGGCCGGTTCGTCGAGTCAGGACCCGCCGAGCAGATCGTCGCGCGGCCCGCCGCACCGTACACCCGTGAACTCCTCGCCGCCGTCCCCCGGCTGGGCGCCTGGGACGAGGGCGAGCCCGTCATACAGGGAGCAGCCACATGAGCGACCACCCGCGTCCGGCCGCCGCCCGGACCTCCCGCGGCCCGGACGGGCCGGCCCCGGCCCCCGGTCACCCGCTGCTGTCCGTCGAGGACCTGGTGGTCGAGTACCCGACCGCGGACGGACCGTTCCGCGCCGTCGACGGGGTGAACCTCCAACTGGAGCGCGGCGGCTGCCTCGCCGTCGTCGGGGAGTCCGGCTGCGGCAAGTCGACCCTGGCACGCGCGCTGGTACGGCTGCTCAGGCCCCGCTCGGGCCGCATCGTCCTGGACGGCACGGACATCGCGAGCCTGCCCGAGCGGCGCCTGCGTCCGCTGCGCCGCCGGGTGCAGATGGTCTTCCAGGACCCCTACGGCTCCCTCGACCCGCACCTCACCGCCCAGCAGATCGTCGCCGAACCGCTGCGCCTGGCCGGCGTCGTCGACCGGACCGAACGGGCACGCCGCGCCGCCGAGCTGATCGACCAGGTCGGGCTGCCCTCCTCCGCCCTCGACCGCCGCCCCGCCGACTTCTCCGGCGGCCAGCGACAGCGCATCGGCATCGCCCGCGCGCTCGCCTCCCGCCCCGACGTCCTCGTCTGCGACGAGGCGACCAGCGCCCTCGACGTCTCCGTGCAGGCACAGGTCCTCACCCTGCTGAAGGAGTTGCAGGCCGAGACCGGGACCGCCTACCTCGTCATCGCGCACAACCTGGGCGTCGTCCGCGAGATCAGCACCGACGTGGTCGTCATGCGGGCCGGGCGGGTCGTGGAGACCGGCCGGACAGCCGCCGTGCTCGCCTCGCCCGCCGAGCCCTACACCCGTGCCCTGCGCCGTGCCGCTCTCGACCCCACCGTCATCCAGGGCGTCAAACCCCGCCGACTGGTCACCCCCGTGGCCGCCGCCCTGTCCGCCGCCACCTCCGCCACCTCCGCCACGGAAGGAATCCCTTCGTGACCTTCGGTATCGACCTGCCGGACATCCCCGTCCCGCTCTCCCGGCTGGTGCTCGGCACCATGACGTTCGGCGACACCGTCGACCGCGAGGGCGCCGCTGCCATGCTCGACGCGGCGCTGGACGCGGGCCTCACCGGCGTCGACACGGCCAACGGCTACGCGGGCGGCGACAGCGAACGCCTGCTCGGCGAACTGCTGCCGGGCCGCCGCGACCGGATCGTGCTGGCCACCAAGGCCGGCATCCCCCACCCCGACCAGGGCGAGCACGCCCCGCTGTCCGCCGCCGGGCTGCGCGCCGCCCTGGAGGGCAGCCTCAAGCGGCTCGGCACCGACCACGTCGACCTCTTCTACCTCCACCAGCCCGACCGCTCGACCCCGCTCGCCGAAACACTCGCCACCGTCGCCGAGTTCGCCGCCGAAGGGAAGATCCGCGCACTCGGCGTCTCCAACTACGCCGCCTGGCAGATCGCCGAACTCGTCCGCACCGCCGACGAGACGGGCGCCCCGCGCCCCGTCGTCGCCCAGCAGCTGCACAACCTCCTCGCACGCCGCATAGAAGAGGAGTACGTGGAGTACGCCGCCGTCAGCGGCCTGCGCACCATGGTCTACAACCCGCTCGGCGGCGGGCTGCTGACGGGCCGTCACCACTTCGGCGAGAACCCCGGGCAGGGCCGGTTCGGCGACTCGCGGCTGGCCGCCATGTACCGGCAGCGGTACTGGGACGAGCGGCTGTTCACCGCCGTCGACCGGCTCACCGCCGTCGCCGACGGCGCGGGCATCCCGCTCACCGAACTCGCCCTGCGCTGGCTCCTGGACCGGTCCTCCACGGACGCGCTGCTGCTCGGCGGTTCGCGCACCGCCCACCTGCTCGCCAACATCGCCGCCGCCCAGGCCGGCCCGCTGCCCGCCGAGGTGAGCGCGGCCTGCGACGAGGTCGGCGCGCGACTGCGCGGCCCGATGCCCGCCTACAACCGCTGACCACCCCGCCCCGACAGGTCCCGGACCCCCGGCCCGCAGCCCGCGATCCCGTCCGCGACCACGCCCGTGACCCCGTCCGGAAGGAGCCCCCTTTCATGACCGCCGCTCCCGGTACGCCCGCCGCCTTCGCCGCCGCGCTGCGCGCCCGCGAACAGCTCGTCGGCTACTGGTCCGTCCTCGACTCCCCGGTCTCCACCGAACGGATCGCCCGCCTCGGCTACGACTACGTCGCCCTCGACGCCCAGCACGGCCTCATCGAGTACTCCGGTGTCCTCGCCTCCCTCACCGCGATCGACACCAAGGGGTCCACGGCGGTCGGCCTGGTGCGCGTCGAGGCCAACGACAGCGCGCCGATCGGCAAGGCCCTCGACGCCGGCGCGGCCGGAGTGATCGTCCCGCTCATCGACACCGCCCAGGACGCGGCCGACGCGGTCGCCGCCGTACGCTACCCGCCGCTCGGCCGCCGCTCGTACGGTCCGATGCGCGCCGGGCTGCGCATCGGACCCGACCCGGCCGACACCCATGAGCAGACCGTGGTCCTCGCGATGATCGAGACCGCCGAAGGACTCGCCAACGTCACCGACATCTGCGCCACCGACGGCCTCGACGGCGTCTACATCGGCCCCTCCGACCTGCGCATCGCCATCGGCGGCGCCACCTCCACGGACCCGGCGGTGACCGCGGAGTTCGAGGCCGCGCTGGTGACGGTGCGGCAGGCGGCGGCAGCGGCGGGCATCGCGGCGGGCATCCACAACGCGGACGGCGCGAGCGCCGCCAAGCGGCTCGCCGAGGGGTTCACCTTCGCGACGGTCTCCAGCGACCTGGTCCATCTGCAGCAGGCGGCGGCGGCACATCTGGCCGCGGCACGCGCGACGGAAGGCACCCGATGACGACCGGCGCACAGCGGGCGGATCCCGGTGCCGCCGACGGTGTGCTGCGCCCCGCCCCCGGGCAGCCCGGCCGGACCGAAGCCCGCCTGGCCGCGCCCGCCGTGCAGAACCACGCCGCCAACCTCACCGTGCTGCCCGGCGGCGAACTGGGCTGCGTCTGGTTCGCGGGCACACTGGAGGGCGTCGCCGACATCTCGGTGTGGTTCTCCCGGCTGGCCGCGGGGGCGGACACCTGGTCCACCCCGGTGCGGCTGTCCGACGACGCCGGACGCTCCGAGCAGAACCCGCTGCTGTTCCCCGCCCCGTCGGGCGAGCTGTGGCTGCTGCACACCGCCCAGCTCGGCGGCCGGCAGGAGACCGCCGAGGTCCGGCTGCGCGTCAGCGACGACGGCGGCGCGACCTGGGGACCCGCGCGCACCCTCTTCGGGCCCGGCGTCTTCGTCCGCCAGCCCGTGGTCGAACTCCCGGAGCGCGGACGGCTGCTGCTGCCCGTCTTCCGCTGCACCACCCCGCCGGGAACGCCCTGGACCGGTGAGCGCGACACCAGCGCCGTGCTGCTCAGCGACGACGGCGGGCGGACCTGGCAGGAGCGGCCGGTGCCGGGCTCCACCGGCCTCGTCCACATGAACGTCCGGCCGCTGCCGGACGGTTCACTGCTCGCCCTCTTCCGCAGCCGGCGCGCCGACGCCGTGCACCGCAGCACGTCGTACGACGGCGGCCTGACCTGGAGCGTGCCCGAGCCGACGGGCCTGCCGAACAACAACTCCTCGATCCAGTACGCCGTGCTGGCCGACGGACGGCCGGCCCTCGTGTACAACCACAGCAGCGCGGCGGACGCCACCGAGCGCCGGGTCTCGCTCTACGACGACATCGACGACACCGACACCACCGACGACGCGGTCGACGCGGACCCGGGCGGGGGCGGGCACGCAGGGCCGTCCGCGGCACCCTCGGGCGACGCCTTCTGGGGCGCCCCCCGTGCCCCGCTCAGCCTCGCCGTGTCCCGGGACGGCGGCCACACCTGGCCGCTGCGCCATGACCTGGAGACCGGCGACGGCCACTGCCTCACCAACAACTCCCGTGACGGACTCAACCGCGAACTGTCCTATCCGAGCCTGGCCCAGACGCCCGACGGCGCCCTGCACATCGCCTACACCCACCACCGCCGCACCATCACACACATCCGGCTGAGCCCCGGCTGGATGGCCGAAGCGTTCCCCACGTGACCTCGACACGACGACAGCCTGCGCAACCCCGGACGGGGTCGCGCAGGCCGTCATCACACAGCCCTCACCGGCTCACCGGGCAAGGGACGCGGTCAGCCGTCCCGCTTCTCGAAGGCCACCTCGTCGACGCCCCACAGGAACAGGCCACCGAGGGGGCACTCGGGGAAGTCGGCCCGCAGCACCCGGACCAGGAACTCCACCATGCCGCAGTCGTAGCGGCTCCACAGCGAGCCGTTGCGCTCGTAGACCACGACCGGCCACTTCGCGGGATCCTCGCCCGAGGCATCCCAGCACAACATGTCGGCGGTGGCGTCGACACCCCAGTTGATCAGCACCGGAGAGGTGCCCTCCAGCTCGGGTGACTTGTCCTCGGTCTCCCAGTCGGCCTCGGCGTTCGCCGTCTCGATCACCATCCCGTCCCGCTCCGCCTCGGACAGCGCGACCTTGGGTTCGGGTCTGTTGATCGACAGGTACTTCTGCACCGCGCCGGCGCCGTAGACCTCCATGAAACGCCGGTAGTCCGGGGGGAACGGCCTGCCCCAGGACGCGGTCATGGCGTCCCAGTCGACCCTTGTACCGCCGTCGGCCGGCGGCGGCATGAGCCGCCGCAGGGCGTCCAGATCGGCCGGCTCACTCATCGGCACCTCGCCTTCGGTTCGTGTCATGGTGTGGCTCCTGTGGGCGCCGGTGCGCCGCTGCTGTCCCATTGCCTGCCCAGATTGTCTCCCGTGCTCAGCTCGTTGGGTATGAACACCTGGAAGTCGATGCCGACCGTGCCGTCGGGATTGACGCCGTACGCCGACATGTCGTACCCGGTCGGCACCGTCCGGCTGCCCTCGTAGCGCGGTGTCACGGTGTACATGACGTCCTGGCCGGACATCACCGCCTGGTACACCAGGTTCTCGTACGCCCGCATGTGCTCCTCGCCCTGTGTGGAGCCGATCTGTTTGGCGTTGGCGCCCCGGGCGCACGGGGAGAGGTTGGCCAGGACACCCTTGCCCGCGAGCTTGTTGCCGATGAGGTGACAGGCGTTGACGTTCTTCTGCGCGTCCAGGCCCTTGCTCGTGGCGAAGTCCTGCGCCCACCCGTATCCGGGCGGGTTCGAGCCCACGCCGGTGCCCTTGTTCTTCTTCAGGTAGTCCTTCGTCAGGCACGCCTCCGCCTCGGTGGCGCGGTTGCCGTTGGCCGCGTCCCTGTCCCCGTACTTGATCCAGCCGTCACCGCAACCGCCCCGGTTCTCGTCCTCGTCGGGGTCGGGCTGCGGCCGTGGGACGCGCCTCGGATCGGGTGCGGGTTCCTCGCTGGTGTCATCCCGCTCCCTGGTGCGTTCGTCGATCCGCTCCCTGACCTGGTCGACGACGTACTCGACGGCGGCGGCGACGGCGATGACCGCGACGGTGACCACCACCGCGGCGACGAGCACCGCGGCGACGACCGGGATCGCGAGGGCGAACCAGTGCCCGTCGATCTCGACGTTGCTGATCGGGTTGCCGCCGGTGAAGGCGTACCGGTTGCCGGTGAACGGGTCACTGCCCAGACCCATGTCGGCCAGGGCCCCGTTGTACATGTCCCGCGTGGTGAAGCGGTTCAGCCCCGGGTCGTAGTCCCGGAAGCCCATGTCGTAGGTGCCGGAGGCGGAGTCCCACCGTTTGGCGTTGTAACGGTAGGGGTTGTACTCCTCCTTGGTGGGATCGGCGGCGTCGGGCTTGTCGATGCCGGTGAACTCCGACTCGTCGTCGCTGCCGTAGGCCGTGTAGCCGTAGGTGGCCTTGGTGTTGCCGCTGTCGTCGGTCAGGGTCTCGACATCGGTGTGGCTGTTGTAGCCGTAGTACGCGTCCTCGGTCGTCCCGTTCTCGTTGTGCTTGACCTGCGACAGGCGCTGGCCCCACGGGCTGTACTGGTACGACTTGGTGAGCTTGCCGGCGACCTCCTCGGTCAGCACCTCCTGGGACAGGCCGAGGTAGCGGTACTCGGTGGTCTTGCCGTCCGCGGTCTTGGACGCGGTGCGGTCGAGCGGGTCGTAGGTGTACTTCGTGGACTTCATCGCGCCGCTCGCGTCCCGCTGCTGGGACTCGACGACATGGTCGAAACCGTCGTAGAGGTTGCGCGAGACGATCTGGCCGTCCTGGGACGTCGACTCCTGGCGGCCCAGCGGGTCATAGGCGAAGGAGGTGACGGAGCCCGCGGTGGTCGACGTCTGCAGCCGGTTGCGGTCGTAGCGGAAGTCCGTGGTGGTCCCGCCGATCGCCTGCTCGACGACGTTGGCGTTGTCGTCGTGGACGTAGGTCTCCGTGGTCGCGCCGTTTCCGGTTTTCACGGACTTGGCGATCCGGTCCACCGGGTCGTAGCCGTACTCGGTGGTGGATTCGAGATACGCCGAGTGGTCGTCGGCGTTCATCTTCTTCGCGATGTCCTTCGCCTTGTTGCCGTTGGCGTCGTAGGCGTAGGTGTGCGAGGCGACCAGGGTGCCGTCGGCCCGCTTCTCCTCGGTGCTCTTGACCGCACCGTCGGCGAAGTAGGTGTGGTCGACCGTGTTGCCGTTGTCCTTGGTCTGCCGCAGCACCTCACCGCGGTCGGTGTAGGTGTAGCCGGTGACCTTGGGATCGGCGTCCGTGGGCGATGTGCCCACCGAGACCGACTTGACCTTCTCCCTCAGGTCGTAGGTGTACTTCGAGTACTGGTCGGGATGGGTGATCGTCTCTGGCTGGTCGTTGGCGTCGTAGGAATAGGTGGTGGTCGTCCGCTCCTGGTCGGCCAGGGTCTCGGTGATCGCCGACACCCTGTTCAGCTCGGTGTAGGAGATCGCGTACTTGTCGGCCCGCGCGCCGGACGACAGGTCGTCGATCAGCGACAGGTTGTCGTTGAGGTCGTAGGAGTAGCGGAACTGGTGCTTCTCCGCGTCGACCTCGCCGGACAGGTCACGGACGAGCTTGACCCCGTCCGCCACGACCGTGCCGTCCGAGCTCTGGAAGAGTTCCAGCTTCGAGGTGTTCCCCTGGGTGAAGTCGTACGAGCCGAGGCTCACCCAGGCGCCCGCGCCGCTGGACTGGTCGACGGCCTTCTCGACGCTCCCGCCCGCATGGGTCAGCTTGTACCTGGCGCTTTTGCTGGCGCCGCTGACCTGCGGGAACTTCACGTAGGCGGTGTACTTCCCGTCCGCCGGGATATTCAGCGTCCAGGTGAACGAGTCCGTCCCGCCGCCGGCCGCGTGGGCCCGGTGGTCATACCCCAGCTGCCCCGTGACGCTGCCGGACGTCCAGGTGCCCGTGGCACTGGTGTGCTGGACGTCGGAGTTGTCGACGAGCGGGACCGCGGTGCCGACCGGCACGCCGTCGTCGGTCTTCTCCTTCAGCTTGCCGTTCGGGTAGTAGCTCCAGCCCATGGTGCGGCTGACGTCCCCGTCGGCCGAGGTGAGCGTGCGCGATGTCTGCAGGCCCAACTCGTTGTAGTCATAGCTGGTCTTGATGTCCCACGGGTCGGTCGAGGTCCTGGCCCACCCGTTGTCGTAGTAGGTCTGCACCGTGTCGTTGCGGACCGTCTGCCCCTGCGACGGCGGCAGCGAGGTCCTGACGACCCGGCCGGCCGCGTCGTAGACGGTCTCGGTGTAGACGTCGGGGTCGTTGTAGCGCGGGTCCGCCGGGTTGTACGGCAGGAACTGCTTGACCGGCCGGTTCAACGCGTCGTACTCGGTACGCGAGGCGAAGTCCTCCTCGTTCGCCGTCTCCGTGCCGCGTGGCGTGACGACCCGGGTCGCGTTGCCGACCTGGTCGTACTCGTACCGCGTGGTGCGGTGCACGGTGCCCGAGCCGGAGCCGTCGTGCGGCACCTGGACCTCGGTCTTCTTGCCCCGCTCGTCGTAGCTGGTCAGCGTGGTGTTGCCAGCGGGGTCCGTGTCGGAGACGACCAGCGCGTCCTTGTCGTAGCCGCGCCGTGTCACCTTGCCCAGCGGGTCGGTGACCGAGGTGACCCGGTGCTCCAGGTCGTAGGTCATCTTCGACGAGAAGTCGTCGGGGTCCGCCGTGCGGTTCTTCTTCGGGTCGACGACCTTGGTGTTGTTGCCCACCGAGTCGTACTCGTAGGAGATCTTCTCGCCGAGGGCGTTGACCACGGAGGTGAGCTGGTAGATCTCGTCGTAGTGCTGGGTGGTGGTGTAGTCGTCCGGGTCGTCGGGCGTGGCCACGCCCTTCGGCTCGGTCGTGGTCTTCAGATGCCCCGTCCTGTCGTAGGTGTAGACGGTCCTGCGCAGCGGTGCGGTCGGTGTGTCCCGCGGTGAGGTGGCCTCGGTGATCTGGTCGGCCGCGTCGTAGACCGCCGTGGACACCGCCCCGTTGGGTGCGACGGCCTTGGTGACGTTGTCGTTCGCGTCATAGTCCGGCGCCGGGGTGGTGATCAGCTCGTTCCTGGCCTGGTCCTTTGGGACCGTTCTGACCAGCGGCCGGCCGTAGGTGTCGTACGTCTGCGTGGTCCTGTGCCCCAGCGGGTCGACGACCTCGGTGACCTTGCCGCGCTCGTCGTGGACGTAGGAGGTGGTCTCCTCCAGCGCGTCGGTGATCTTCGCCGGATACCCGGTGGGACCGAACTCGCTGTTCCTGGTGGCGTGGCCGTTGGCGTCCGTCGCCTTGGCCAGCAGCCCGTACGCGTCGTACTCGTACCGGGTGGTGTAGTCGCCGTCGTCCGGGGTGGAGACGCCCTTCGGGTCGACGACCGTGGTCAGGTTGCCGAAGCCGTCGTATCCGAAGTTCCAGGTGCGGCCCTGCGGGGAGGTCTTGCGGAAGATGTCGGACGAGTAGCCGTCGAGCCGCTTGACGTACTCGTACCGGGTGCTGTTGACCGGGTACTTGCCGGGTGCGCAGTCGCTCCGCGGCGGAACCCCGCCCTGGTTCTGCTCCGCGGTCCGCTTCCACAGCGGGTAGCCGGTGAGCGGGTCGTAGCAGTACGCGGTCGCGGCTCCGTTGGCCTCCTCCATGTACGTGACGTTGTTGTCCGCGTCCCATGCCAGCTCGGTGGTCTGGTCCTTGGCGTTGGTGGACCGCACCGGGCGGCCGAAGTCGTCGGTCACATAGGTCGTGGCGTGGCCCTCGGCGTCGGTGACCTCGGTGGAGGTGTGGTCGGTGTTCGCCGGGTCGGGTGCGTAGGCGAAGCCCGTCGTGCCGCCGAGGCGGTCGGTCAGGGTCTGCGTCCACCAGTGGTACTTCGGGTCGTCGCCCTCACGCGGGTAGTAGTACGCCAGGCCGGTCGCGTGGTCGCGCGGGTCGGTGACCTTGACCAGCTTGACGTTCTTGGTGCCCTGTGTGGCGTCGTACTCGAAGCCGAACACCTTGGGCTGGGACGAGCCCGCGCCGTCGGTGATCCTGGTCAGCAGGCCCTTGTCGGAGTACTCGAAGGTCAGCCGGCGGCCGGAGATCTCCGTCACCGACCTGAGGTGGTCGATGATCTTCGGATTGGAGGAGTCGGCCTTCGTGTAGTAGGCGGCGGTCAGCGACTGCCGGCCCGCCGGGTCCGTGATGTACTTCAGGAACTTGGTGGGCTTGTTGTTGGACTTGCGTTCCTCGTACGTGAACGTCTGGGTGTTGCCGTTCTTGTCGATGCTCGACGTCAGATAGCCGTCGCAGCCGAACAGGAAGCGCGTGCCGTCCGGCTTGGTCAGCGTCCAGGCGTCCGGGACCGGGTCCTTGGCCGGGGTGCAGTCCAGGCCCGGCTTGGCCGAGAGCCGGAAGTGGACGCCCGCGGGGGCCTTCCAGGTGCCGTCGGCCTGTTTGCGGAAGACATGTGTCGTGCCGTCGCCGTCGGGCAGCCGGATCTGTGTCGGGTTCGGGTTGGGGTGGAAGTCCAGCGGCGCGCCGAGCCGGATCGGCCCGGCCGCCTGTACGGACCAGCCCGCACCGGCCACCGTGTCGGAGGTGTCGAGGGAGTTGTAGGCGAGGCGGAAGAACGTGTTGAGCCCGCGGCCCGGGTTGGAGAACGCGTTGTACTGCCAGACGGTGTTGCCGGCCGCGGTGTTGGTCATCAGGGACGAGCCCGCACCGGTGTTGACACCGTTGTAGGAGTAGAACTTCTCCAGGCCCAGCTGGTCGGACGTCGGGGACTCGACGGCGACGTTCTGCCGCAGCCCGGGGATGCCGTCCGCGCCGGAGACCCAGGTGTTCGCCTCGGTGTCCAGGACGTCCCAGACCAGCGCGTAGTCGGTGCGCTTGTTCCCCGAGTCCGCGTTGATCGGGGTCTTCACCTGCGCCTGGAGGGTGACCGAGTCACCCGGCAGCAGGTCGGCGGGCAGGGCCGTGCGGACCTGGTTGCCGCCGTTGGTGACATCGGTGCCGTCCGGCAGCTCCCATCGGTACGCCAGCACATGCCGGCCGGCCTGCCAGGTGTAGGTGGTGGTGTTGGTGAGGGTGAACTCGACCGTGCGGTCGGAGTTCGGGGTCATCCGCGCCGGGGTCTGCGGGGCGTAGTACGTCGAGTCCGTGGTGGAGTCGATGTACGTCACCGCGAGCCTGGGCCGCAGCCTCGGCTCCACGCCCTCGGTGGAGACGAAGATGCTGCGCTCCTGCACACCGGCCTCGTCCGCGAGCTTCACCATGACGCCGTGCCGGCTCGCCGGGTTCTTCACCCAGCCCTGCACCGTCGAGGTCACGTCCCAGGTCCGCGAGACGGGGTCGTTGGTGAAGTTGCCGTTGTCGGCGACCGCGGCGCCGGCGTCGCCGCCCGGCGTGGCCCACGAGGTGGCGGAGTCCGCCTTCTGCCAGGTGGCGGTCGACTCGTCGAAGTCCCGGGTCAGCGGCCGCAGTTCGTACCGGGCCCCGGAACCACCGGGGACGGTGGTGAAGGACCACATCTTCACCTCGGCGTCCACCACCCGGGCCGTGGACGGCACGCCGAGGGCCGGGAATCGGGCCAGGGCACGGCTGGTGCCGTAGGTGCCCGAGTTGTTGCCGACCATCACCCACGGGTGGGCGATGCCGCCGTCCGTGATGGTGTCGTGCGGCTGCGCCGGCTGGTTCGCGGTGAGCGTGGTGTCCTCGGACGCCTCCACCAGCCTGGTGACCCGGCCCGCCTTGGGCAGCCGGACCAACTGGGTGGGCGCCGGGATGATCTGGCCGTCACGTGTCTTGACCGCGACCATGTAGTAGTAGGCGCGGCCCAGGGGGTCCGCGTCGTCCGCGCGGGTCGGCACCGCGGAGGTGTCCGCGTACGACGTGGTCCCCGGGGCCACCGGAGCGACCAGGGTGGACTGCGACGGGGTGAAGTTCTGGAACACCGAGCGGTGCACCTGGTACTCGACGATGTCGTCGCCCAGGTTGCCGGACGGGTCCTGGTAGGCGGACCACTTCAGGTCCGCGCCGGTGGCGTGGATGGTGTCCGGGGCGGCCAGGTCCACGCCCTGCCGGCCGAACGTCAGCACCAGGCGCGGGGCGTTGATGTACTCACCGCCGTAGGCGTACTCGCTGCCCTCGTACCGGGGCCCGCCCTTGGGCCCGTTCGCGGACTCGTCACCGGCCTTGATGACGAAGCCGTTGTTGGGGTGAGTGCCGTTGATCCACTGCTGGACGGTCTTCGTCACCGGGAAGGAGTGCCAGACGTTGGACTGCCCCGACGCCTTGGTGACCACGCCGCCCTTCGTGAAGCGCACCGCGTCGGCGATCACCGCCGTGGAGGTGGACGCGGGCCCGTCACCCAGGACCACCCTGCCCAGGGTGCCCGCCTTGAACGGGTGGCTGCCGAGCGTCTTCCACACACCCGCCGAACCGGCCGACTGGTTCACGGTGTAGGTCTTGCTGCCGCCGTCGTAGGTGACGGTGTACGGCGCGTTGCCGGCGCGGTCCTCGGCGGGCACATAGTGCGCCTCCACCTGGTAGGTGCCGTCCTCGGGGAGGTTCGGCTGCCAGGTGTAGGTGTCGCCGGCGACACTGTCCTTGTTGTACAGGTAGTCCTTGTTGACCGCGTACTGGGTGTACGCGGTGTTCCCGGACGCGGGCCAGGAGCCCTTGGCCGCGGTGGTGCCGGTGTCTCCGTCGTCGACGGTCACGGACGTGCCGGACAGCTCTCCGGTGATGTCCTTGGCGCTGTTCCACGTCGCGCTGGACTCGCTCCACTCGGCGGTGGCGCGGTGCGCCTCCAGTTGCACCTCGTTGTCGCTGGTGGTGTGCGACTGGTCGAAGTACAGCCTGAGGTCGGCGGAATCCAGCTCGGTGCCGGAGGGGATGCCCGTGATGGGGAACCGCAGCAGGGCCCGTGAGCTGCCCGTGCTGGTGTTGCCGACCGAGAGCCGCCAACTGCTGTCGTAGTTCGCCCCCGGATCGTCCGAGGAGATCATCACGTCCTGTGCCTGGGACGCCGTCGGCACGATGGAGATCGTCGGGTCGATCGTGACCGGATACTGCCGGCCGGGGGCGGCCAGCCACTTCGCGTCCGGGGTGACGGTCACCTTCCAGGTTCTGCCGTCACGGTGGAGCCGCTGGTCGACCAAGGTGCTGTAGGCACTGCCGTAAGGGGACTCGGCGTCCTTGCCCGCGTCCGTCATGAAGGCGGGCGGAAGCTCAAGGACGGGGGAGTCGCCGTCGCCGTACAGGCGTATGGAGCCGTCCTTGCCGGCTTTGGGCGCGAGCCCGCCCGTGTCGAGGGTGAACGTGAACGACACCGGCCTTGCGGGTCGTTCGCGCAGGACGATGTTCTCCTTCACCCGGCCGGGACCCACCTCGTACACCAGGTCGGCGTTCTTGCCCTTGACCGCGTCCCGGTAGGTGACGGAGTTGCCCTCGGCCTTCGGCGCCAGTTCGGCGGCGCCCTCCAGACCGAGGGTGACGACCTGGCCCGTGGTGGTCTCGAACCGCACCAGCCGCCGCGGGTCCGAGCCGAAGTAACTGCGGCCCGTGTTACTGGTGTTGGCGAAGGCGTAATCGGCCTTCTCGGCCTTCTCGACGGTCGCGTCGATGGTCTTCCAGCCCTTGCCCGACCGGTAGGCGGTCGGCACGGCCGACACCTCGGCCTGCACCCGCCCGTCGGACATCCGCCAGTAACGGGCGTACGGCGTGCGCCGGGCGGCCAGTTCGGCGACGCGTTGCGCCTTGGGCGCCTTGGCCCCCCGGGGGAGCTTCTCACGGCTCGGAAGGGTCGGTTCACCGCCGGTCTTCGGCTCCTTGGGCCGGTGGCTTCGGCCGTCGGAGAACCAGGACTTGACGGTGTCGGCGATCGACGTGCCGCCGTCCTCACCGGACGCCGGCGCCGCATGCGCGACCTGGGGTAAAGCGGTACTCGCGACCGCGGCTACCACCAGGCAGGACAACACCCTGCCTGTTCTGGATTTCACCATCGGTTCCCTGTCTGTCGTGGCCTGAAGTGCCGTCAAAGGCCCTTTCGACATGCACGGGCGAAGCCAGCACAGGAAAGGGCGCCGACGTTCTAGTCAGGACGGACAGACAGAGTCAAGCGCCGCGACATACAGGGGAATTGGCGCGAGGTGACAGCAAATCAGGTCACATGCTGCAACGACAGGAAGACATCACGACTTGACTTGCGTGATGTCGACGGCCGGGGCTTTCGGATCCCGGGCTGTCCTGAATTCGACGCTCCCGGTATACGCGCCGTGCGCCGGCGCGGAATCGACTACGACCCTCGGTGCCCGCGCCGGGCACACCGGTCCCGCGACCGGGCCGGAACGGGTGGGGTCACAGGAGGGCGTCCAGCGTGATCGGGAGGTCGCGGACGCGCTTTCCGGTCGCGTGGTACACGGCGTTGGCGATCGCCGGCGCGATACCCACCAGGCCGACCTCGCCGACACCCTTGGTGCCGGTCGGGGTGGCGCGATCGGGCTCACCGACGAAGACGACGTCCAGGTCCGGGACATCGGCGTTGACCGCGACCAGGTAGTCGCCGAACGTGCCGTTGGCGATGCGCCCGGTGCGCGGGTCGGTGACCGTGTCCTCGAACAGGGCCATGCCGATGCCGCCGACCGTCCCTCCGATGATCTGGCTGCGCGCCGTCTTCTCGTTGAGGATGCGGCCGCCGTCGATCACGGA
This sequence comes from Streptomyces sp. NPDC102462, assembly GCF_044765425.1. Classification (NCBI taxonomy): domain Bacteria; kingdom Bacillati; phylum Actinomycetota; class Actinomycetes; order Kitasatosporales; family Streptomycetaceae; genus Streptomyces; species Streptomyces sp. NPDC102462. Next base: position 105,835 of record NZ_JBIWKB010000004.1, read on the forward strand.
CACCACCCGCGCGACCCGGATGAGACCGAGATCCGCGTCGACCCGGACCTCCACGAACTTCGCTCCGTACGCGCCGGCGAGGGACATGCCCAGCTCGCCGTCGACCGGCGGTTTGCTGTGTCCGTGCGCGGTCAGCTCCGACAGCCCGTGCCGGGCGAGGATGTCCACGTACGACTCCCCGAGGTCCGCACGTCCCGCGAGGTGGATGCCCCCACCGCCGCACTCCACATCGGCCGGGCGGACACCCCGCAGGGGCGAGGCGGCGTCGCCCGAGGCGAGTTCGGCGAAGGAGCGCACCAGCCGGCGGCACGCGTCGTGCACGGCGTTGCCCAGCGCGCCGGTCAGTCCGGAACCGCCCGCCATCGGCGAGTCGGGCATGTCGGAGTCGCCCAGGTCGAAGCGGACCGTGTCCAGGGGCAGGCCCAGTTCCCCGGCGGCCAGCTGGGCCATCACCGTGTAGGTACCGGTGCCGATGTCGGTCGCCGCGCTGCGTACCAGGGCGCTGCCGTCGCCGCGGACGGTGGCCTGCGCGGCGCAGGGCTGCGCGAAATGGGGGAAGAGCGCGCCGGCCATGCCGTAGCCGACGAGCCAGTCGCCGTCGCGCATGGAGCGCGGCTCGGGGTTCCGCTCGTACCAGCCGAAGCGCCGTGCGCCGACCTCGTAGCACTCGAGGAGCGCCTTGCCCGACCACGGCAGCCCGTTGCGCGGATCGACGTCGGTATGGTTGCGCACCCGCAGCTCCAGCGGGTCCGTGCCCAGCAGACAGGCCAGTTCGTCGAGCGCCGACTCCAGCGCGAAGTTGCCCTGCGCCTCGGCCGGGGCGCGCATCGACGTCGGGACAGCGATGTTGATCCGGGCCTGCCGGTCCCGGGTGGTGACATGGGGGCACCGGTAGGCGAAGGCGGTCGCCGCGGCGAAGGGCTCGTAGTCGCTGTCCTCCATGCTCAGGGAGGACAGGCTGCGGTGGTCGAGGGCGACCAGCTCGCCGTCGCGCCGGGCGCCGATCCGCAGCCACTGCACCCCGCTGGGCCGGTGCCCGACGGAGGTGAACATCTGCGGCCTGGTCAGGACCAGCTTGACCGGACGCTTGAGCACCCGGGCCGCCATGGCGGTCAGGATCACATGCGGCCACGCGCGCAGACCGGCTCCGAAACCCCCGCCCACATGGGGCACCAGGACCCGCACCGAACTCTCGGGGATGCCGAAGGCCATCGCCAGGCTTGCGCGCACCATCGACGGCCACTGGCTGGTGTCGTGCACGGTGAGGGTGTCGCCCTCCCACGCGGCCAGGGTGGCGAACAGCCCGAGCGGGTTGTTGGTGTTGTCCGCCGTGGTGTACGTGGCCCGCAGGGTCACGTCGGCGGACTCCAGCGCCGCGCCGGTGTCGCCACGCGAGGTGTCCGTACCCCACGGGTCGGTGAGCTGTTCGGCCCGCGGGTCCCGGAGGTCCAGCAGCGGCTCGGTGGCCTCGTAGTCGGCCCGTACCAGGCGTGCCGCCGCGCCGGCCTGCTCCGGGGTGTCGGCCACCACGAAGGCGATGTGCTGCCCGTGGTGGCGGATCCGGTCGTCCCGCAGCGGGGCGGGCGGCGACGCCCCGAGCACCGTCACCGGTCCCGTCCCCACCCGTGGCGCGTTCTCGTGGGTGAGGACGCCGATCACTCCGGGGGCACGCTCGGCGGCCTCGGTGTGCATGCGGACGATCCGGCCCGCGGCGACGGTGCTCTGCACCAGGGCGCCGTATGCCTGGCCGGGCACGCTGAAGTCCATCGGGTACGGGGCGGTGCCGGTGACCTTGCGCGGGCCGTCGACCCGGTTGACGCCCGCGCCGACCAGCGGCTTCCTCCTGCTCTCGACGGTGCTCATGCGGTCACTCCCGAAACTGACTGCAACGCGCGCACCAGGGTGCGCCGGGCGAGCGGCACCTTGAACGCCGTGCCCGGGACGGTCCAGGCGTCGCGCAGCGTCGCCTCGGCGGCCTCCCGGAACGTGGCCGTCGTGGCGGGCGCGCCGGTCAGCACGTGTTCGGCCTCGTGGGCCCGCCACGGTTTCGTGCCCACACCCCCGAGGCCGACCCGGGCCGCGGCGACCACTGCGTCCTCCACGACGAGCAGCACCGCGGCCGAGGCGAGGGCGAACTCGTACGACGCGCGGTCGCGGACCTTGAGGTAGCCCGACCGGGCGGACGGCGGCGGCAGCGGGATCTCCACCTCGGTGATCAGCTCGGCGTGCTCCAGGACGTTCTCGCGCTCAGGGCTGTCGTCGGCGGTCAGGTAGAACTCCGTCAGCGGCACGGTGCGGTCCCGTGAGGGGCCCTGGATGTGCACGAGGGCGTCGAGGGCCACCAGGGCGACGGCGAGGTCGGAGGCGTGCAGCGCGATGCACCGCTCGCTCGCGCCGAGCACCGCGTGCATGCGTGCCGCGCCCCGCACCGCGGCGCAGCCGGAACCCGGCGCGCGTTTGTTGCATTCGGTGACGGTGGGGTCGCGGAAGTAGCGGCAGCGTGTGCGCTGCAGCAGATTGCCCCCGATGGTGGCCATGTTCCGCAGCTGCACCGAAGCGCCCCGCAGCAGGGACTCGCGCACCAGGGGCAGCCGTGCGGCGACCGTGACGTCGGCGGCCAGCTCCTCCATGGTGGTCAGGGCCCCCACATGGAGGGCGGCGCCGCGGCGTTCGACGCCGTGCAGCGGGAGGCGGGTGATGTCGATCAGCCGCGGCGGCTCCAGGACCCCGTCCTTCATCAGGTCCAGCTGCGTGGTGCCGCCCGCCAGGCAGGACGCCGCCGGGTCCTGCGCCAGCAACCGCACCGCCTCACGGGTGTCGGTGGCCCGGACGTAGTCAAAGGTCCGCATCCTGGCCTCCTCGGGACGCCGCCTCGCGTATCGCCGCCACGATGTTGGGATAGGCGCCGCACCGGCACAGATTGCCGCTCATGAACTCCCGGATCTCCGCGTCGGAGCCGGCCCGGCCCTCGGCGATCAGCGCCACCGCGGACATGATCTGGCCCGGCGTGCAGAAGCCGCACTGGAACCCGTCGTGCTCCATGAACGCCCGCTGCACCGGATGTGTCCCCTCGGCGCCCGAGACACCCTCGATGGTGGTGACGGCGCGGCCCTCGGCCTGGGCGGCGAGGGTCAGACAGGCCAGCACCCGCCTGCCGTCCAGATGGACGGTGCACGCGCCGCAGGCCCCCTGGTCACAGCCCTTCTTCGTGCCCACGAGGCCCAGCCGGTCACGCAGCGCGTCCAGCAAGGTGACCCGGGTGTCCAGACGCAGGGTGTGCGGGCGGCCGTTCACGGTGAGTGTCACGACCCGCTCGCAGATCACAGGACGCTCGTCCACGTCCCGCCTGCTCGCCATGTCCGTCATCGCGTCCTCCTCCGGACGGGTGAGGGCACGGGACTCACGCCGCTCCCGGGACGGACCCAGCGAAGGCAGGGATACGCCAATGCGGCATTTTGCCCATGTTTGTCCACTATAAGGGGGGTTCATCGTGAAGGCCCCACGCAAGCCGGCCGCCGTGACATGCCCGGAAGGCGGAGGGTGTCTCGCCGCCGCGGAGCGGGTCCCGCCCGGCGGACGGGTCGCCGAGGCCGCGGGACAGCTATGTGACGTGCTTCACAGGTCGCTGCGGGGAACTCCGCGCCGGTGCCGGCCGACTGCTGAAGCGACACGGCTCGATCCGGCAGACGCCGTGCCCTGTGGTCTGGAGACACGGTTGAGCAACGAGCCCCGGCGGTCCTTTCGCGACGTGGGTGCGGCGCGGCGGAGGTTCGTGCCTCCCCCCGCGCTGTGCGGCTTCCTGCTGCTCCTCGCGGTGATGTTCACGGCGTCGTACGCCGTGGGAGCCGCCGCCGGTCCGGTGGCCCCCGGAATGCACGGCACCGCGCCGAGCGGCGGCGCTGGGCAGGACGACGGCGGCGCGGGCGACCCCATGGACACAGGCGACACGGGCGACACGGGTGACATGGGCGGCATGCACGGGGCAGGCCACTGATGGGCGCGCGATCCGTGACCACCCCGGAGGCCGCCGAACAGGCAGGTGGCACGGGCACGTTGCCCGACGCGCCCGTGAAGCGGCGGCCCGCGCACGGTGCAGAGTCCGCAGCCGCCGGACGGGAAACCGACCGGCTGCCGACCACCGTGTTGCTCGCCCTGCCGGTGCTCGTGCTGTCGACCGTGCCCGGCCTGCAGTTCCGCAACTGGCAGTGGCTGTGCTTCGTCCTCGCCGCGCCGGTCGCCGCGTGGAGCGCCTGGCCGTTCCATGTGCGCGCGGTCCGCGGCCTGCGGCGCTCGGCGATCACCGTGGACACGCTCGTCTCCCTCGGCGTGGCCGCCTCCTTCTCCTGGTCGGCGTACGCGCTCTTCCTCGGCGGCGCCGGCGACCCCGGCATACGCACTCCGTTCGGCATCGGACCGTACGCCTCGGCCGGGGTCGCGCACCTCTACCTCCATGTGGCCGTCGGCGTCCCGCTGTTCGTGCTCGCCGGCCGGCACCTGGAGGCGGCGGCCCGGCAAGGGACCGGCGCGCCGCCGTGGTCGCTCGCCGCGCTCCGCGCCGGCAAGGGCTCCGCACGGGACGGCGACGGCCGCGAACGGCCGGTCCCCGGTGAGGACCCGCCCGTGCGGCGCCCGGCCGACCGGGTGGCCGGTGTCCTCGTACCGGTCGCACTGGCCCTGGCCGTCACGACGTCGGGGTTCTGGCTGGGCGCGGGAGCCGATCCGCGGGCGGCGGTCACGGCGTGCGTGGCCCTGCTGGTCGTGGCCTGTCCGATGGCGGTCGGACTCGCGACGCCGACCGCGGTGACGGCCGCGACCGGACGCGGCGCCCGCCTCGGCGTGTCCCTCACCGCTCCACGGACCCTGGAGACGGGCCGGCCCGTCGACGCCGTGGTCCTCGGCACGACGGGGACGCTCACCTCCGGCCGGATGAGCGTCGCGCGCGTCACCGCCCTGCCGGGCGGCCTCGGCCGTGCGGGCGTACTGCGGCTGGCGGGTGCCGTCGAGCAGGACTCGCGGCACCCGCTAGGCGAGGCCATCGCCGGGTACGCCCGGCGGGAGGTGGGCGAGCCGCTTCCCGAGGCGGACGCTCTCAGCGCCCTTCCGGGGCGGGGCGTACGCGGCCGGGTCGACGGACGATGGGTCGAAGTCCGCGCCACGGACGAGGAGTTGCCCGCCGGACTGCCGGCGCGCGAGGCCACGGCCCACACACCCGTGCTGGTGTACGTGGACGAGGCCGCCGAGGCCCTCATCGAGGTCGGCGAGGTCCTGCGGCCGGGCGGCTACCGGGCCGTCGACCGGCTCCGGCGGCTGGGCGTGCGCCCGGTGCTCGCCACGGGCGACCGGGAGGCGGCCGCGCATGCCGTCGCCGAAGCCCTCGGCATCGACGAGGTGCACGCCCGCTGCACCCCCGAGGACAAGGCGGATCTCGTACGGGACCTTCAGCGGGAGGGGCACCGGGTCGCCGTCGTCGCGGACGGCGTGCACGACGTCGCGGCGCTGGCCGCCGCCGACCTCGGCATCGCCCTGGGCGGTGCTGCGGACGCGGCCGTCGAGGCCGCCGACGTCACCCTGGTACGCGGTGACATCGAGGCGCTGGCGGACGCGGTGGCTCTCGTCAGGCGCACGTCGGCCACCGTCCGCGCCAACCTCCTGTGTGCGTTCGGCCAGAGCGCCGTGACCGTACCGCTCGCCATGGTCGGCCTGCTGAATCCCCTGCTCGCCGCCGCGGCCGCCGCGGCCGGCTCGGTGCTGGTGGTCGCCAACAGCCTGCGGTTGCGCGCCTGGTCGCCCTCCCCGGTCCGCAGGCGTACGCGATGAACCCGACGCACGGACAGCGCCGTGGACGGCCGGTCCGGCACCGGCTCGCGAAGGCGCTGCGCGCCGCCCTCGCGCCGGTCGCCGCGTCCAGCCTCGCGCTCGGGGGTCTGACGACGTGGGTCACGGCCGGGAAGGCGGGCAGCCCGGCCCGTCTGTCCGTCACATCGGGGCGGGTCTTCCTGCCGTACGGCGACAGCACACAGAGCGCGGCCTTCTTCGACATCACGAACAGTGGCGGCGCGGACGACCGGCTGGTCGAGGTGACGTCCGCCGCGACCGGGGGAGAGATCGAACTGAGCCGTCATCGCATGGTGGGGAGCACGGCCGCGTCCCGGACAAGCGTGTCCTCGCTCACCGTCCGCGCGGGCGGCAGGCTCTCCATGTCACCCGGGGGCCCGGCCGTGACCATGCGGTCCGGGGCCGGGTGGCGGGCGGGCGACCTCGTGCCGTTCACGCTGCGCTTCGAGCGCAGCGGGGCGATCAGGACCCTCGCGGTGGTGGTCCGCCCGGGCGGACCGGCCTCCTGACCACGTCGGCCGCGGGCCAGGGTGTGAACGGTGCCGAGCCGGCCGGCGTCGGCGGGCCGTGACCGGGGGCCGCCGCTGACCGTGTCCCGCGTGCTTGCCCGCCCGCCCGCCCGCGCGAACGGCACCGCACGGCGGCTGACGCGTGTGTAGCACGGGACACAGTGACTCGGACGAGGAAACGGGGGGATCCTCAGACGTGCCCCGACCCGCTACGCGGCGTCCGGCGCGAGGCCCGCGGTGACGAGCGCGTATTTTTCCTCTGACGTATCTACCAATAGAACGTGGCATGTGACATGGTACTGCCATGCAGAGCGCAGACGTCGTCATCGTGGGGGCCGGTATCGTCGGCGCCGCCGTGGCCCGGCGGCTGGCCCTGGGCGGGTTCCGGGTCACCGTGCTGGATCGTGGCGCCACCGCCGGAGGGACGTCGTCCAGCGGCGAGGGCAACATCCTCGTCTCCGACAAGGGCCCCGGTGCCGAACTCGACCTCGCGGTGCTCTCCGGCCGCCGCTGGAGCGGACTCGCCGCCGAGCTCTCCGCTGAGCTGGGCCCCGGGTTCCCCGATCTTGAGTTCGAGGCCAAGGGCGGCCTGGTGGTGGCGACGACCGCGACGGGCGCGGACGCCCTGGTCGCCTTCGCGTCCGCGCAACGCGGCGCGGGTGTCGACGCCCGCCCGGTGAGCGCCGCCGAGGCCGCCGAACTGGAGCCCGACCTCACACCGCACGTCGCCGCGGCCGTCCTGTATCCCGAAGACGCCCAGGTGCAGCCGGCCGTCGCGACCGAGGCCCTGCTCGCGTCGGCTCGCCGGCACGGCGCACAGGTGCGCCAGGGCGTCACCGTCGTCGGCGGCATCGTCTCCAAAGGACGGATCGTCGGCGTGCAGACCACCGCCGGGACCTTCGCCGCCGAGCACATGGTCGTGGCCGCCGGACCCTGGTCGGGCGAGGTCGCCGGGAGCCTCGGCGTCCGGCTTCCGGTGCTGCCCAGACGGGGCACCGTGCTGGTCACCGCGAGGATGCCGCGCCGCATCCGGCACAAGGTGTACGACGCCGACTACGTCGGTGCCGTCGAGTCGGGGTCGGCAGCCCTGCAGACGTCCAGCGTCGTCGAGTCGACGGCGGCCGGGACCGTGCTCATCGGCTCGTCGCGGGAACGACGCGGCTTCGACGAGCGGATCGAGGCCGCGGTGGTCGGCGAACTGGCCGGCAAGGCCATGCTTCTCTTCCCTTTCCTGGCCGGCGTTCCGGTCATGCGGGCCTACGGCGGGTTCCGGCCGTATGTGCCCGATCACCTCCCGGTCATCGGACCCGATCCCCGCCTGCCCGGCCTGTGGCACGCGACCGGGCACGAGGGGGCGGGCATCGGGCTCGCGCCGGGCACCGCGGACCTGCTCGCGGCGCTGATGACCGGGGCGGAACCCGAGATCCCGGCCGCCCCCTACGCCGTGACCCGTCCAACCCTGAAGGAGGAGACGACCGGATGAACATCCGCGTGACCGTGGACGGCGAACGGCTGCGCGCCACGCAAGGGCAGACCGTTGCCGGGCTGCTCATGTCGCGTGGCCGGGTCTCCTGGCGCACGACCGCCCGAAGCGGCCGGCCGCGCGGCCTGTTCTGCGGCATCGGCGTCTGCTTCGACTGCCTGGTGACGGTGAACGGGCTCAGCGATGTGCGTGCCTGCCAGCGCCTGCTGGCCGACGGCGACGTCATCAAGACAGGGGTGGCCGACGGCGATGTCGTCGAGACCGCAGTGGCCGACGGCCACGTTGTCGAGACCGGGGTGGCCGATGAGACGCGTTGACGTGCTGGTGATCGGGGCCGGGCCGGCCGGGCTGGCCGCGGCCAGGGCCGCACGGCGGGCCCATGCCCGGGTCGTGCTGCTCGACGCGTCCGCCGTCCTGGGCGGTCAGTTCTGGCGCCATCCGGCGGCCGGGAGCCTGGACGCGGACAGCAACCCGCTCCAGCACAAATGGGCCCGGTTCACCGCGCTGCGGCAGGCGCTGACGGACGATGCGGACTGCGAGATCCTGACCGGCGCACAGGTCTGGGCGGTGGACCGCCGAGACGGCCTGCCGCCCCTCGTGCACGCGCTGGTCGGCCCGGCCGACGGCGGTGATCGCCGGCGCCTGGTCTTCGAGCCACGCGCCCTCGTGCTCGCCACCGGCGCGCACGAGCGCACGCTGCCGTTCCCGGGCTGGGACCTGCCGGGTGTCTACACGGCCGGCGCGGCACAGGCGATGGCCAAGGGCGAGGGTGTCGCCGTCGGCAAGCGTGTGCTGGTCGCGGGCACCGGCCCGTTCCTGCTTCCGGTCGCCGCAGGCCTGATGCACGTGGGCGCGACCGTGGTCGGTGTCGTGGAGGCGAGCGGCTGGGGGCGGATCGCCCGGGGCTGGCTGTCGCACCCGCACCGGATGAGGCCGCGGGACCTGATGCCCAAGTCGGCCGAACTCGGCGGGTATCTCCGTCAGTTGGCCGCACAGCGGGTGCCCTTCAGTACCGGCGCGGCCGTGCTGGCCGCGCACGGCGAGGACCGGGTGACCGCGGTCACCGTGGCCCGCATCGCCGACGACTGGCGGCCGCTCGCGGGAACCGAGCGGCGCATCGAGGTCGACGCGGTGTGCGTCGGCCACGGTTTCGTGCCGCGTACCGAGATAGCCATCTCCGCCGGCTGTGCGCTCGCCGCCGACGGGAGCGTGCGCGTCGACGACGAGCAGCGCACCTCGGTGCCCGGCGTCTACGCGGCCGGCGAGATCACCGGTATCGGCGGCGCCGACCTGGCCCTCGCCGAGGGCGAGGCGGCCGGACGGGCCGCGGCGGGCCGGGCCCGAAGCAGCGCCGAGGTGGCCCGGCACCGCGCCTTCGCCGACCGTATGCACCGCGCGCACGGCATCCGGCCCGGCTGGAAGACCTGGGTCGACGACGGCACGATCGTGTGCCGCTGCGAGGAAGTGACCGCCGGGCAGCTGCGCGCCGCGCTCACCGCGACCGGGACATGCGGTCTGCGCTCCCTCAAGCTCAGCTCACGCGCCGGTCTCGGCATCTGCCAGGGCCGCACCTGCGGCCGGAACGTCGAGGACCTTCTCCCCGACACCCCACTGGATCCGGGACGCATGGCCAAACGCCCCATCGTCGTCCCGGTCCGGCTCGGCGAGATCGCCACGACCCCCCTGAACGACACGTCCCCCCCGAACGACACGTCCCCCCAAAACACGTCCCCCACCGAATGAGAGGTAGACCATGACCAGCAAGCGATTCGATCTCGGCGGCGTCATCGTCGCGACGGCGCTGCCCTACAAGCCGGACAGCTCCGCCCCCGCAGGGCTCGCCGTCGACTACGACCGCTACGCCGAGCACTGCGAGTGGCTGATCGCCAACGGCTGCCGTGGCGTCGGGCCGAACGGCTCGCTCGGCGAGTACTCGTCGCTCACCGACGAGGAGCGGCGCCGCGTGGTGCAGGTGGCCGTCGAGGCGGTGGGCGGGCGCGGTCTTGTGGTGGCCGGCGTGCACGGTGCGGGCTGGCACCAGGCCAAGCACTGGGCCGAGCTGGCCAAGGCGGACGGCGCCGACGGTGTGCTCGCCCTGCCGCCGACGCTCTACCGGGCCAGTGACGAGCAGGTGGTCGACCACTATCAGCACATCGCCGAGGCCGGCCTGCCCATGATGATCTACAACAACCCGTTCGACACCAAGGTCGACCTTGCGCCGCGGCTGGTCGCGGAGCTGGCGGAGATCGAAGAGGTGGTGGCGATCAAGGAGTTCAGCGGCGACGTCCGGCGGGCCTTCGAGATCCGCGAGCTGTGCGACATCGACGTCATCGCGGGCGCCGACGACGTGCTGTTCGAGCTGATGGTGGACGGCGCGGTCGGCTGGTTCGCCGGTTTCCCCAACACGTTTCCCGCCGAGTCCGTCGCGATCTACGAGCACATGGCAGCCGGCCGGTACGAGCAGGCCCGTGAGCTGTACAAGCAGCTGGTCGCGGTGTTCCGCTGGGACTCGCGGACCGAGTTCGTGCAGGCCATCAAGCTGGGTATGGACATGGTCGGCCGGTACGGCGGTCCGTGCCGTCCGCCGCGGGGGCCGCTCACCCCGGCTCACGAGAAGCAGGTGCGCGCCGACATGGAGCGCGCCATCTCCGGGGTCGCCGCGCTGTCCGCGGAAGCGGTCTGACATGCGGGCCAAGCGGCTGTTCTCGGCGGTCGACTCGCACACCGAGGGAATGCCCACCCGGGTGGTCACCGGCGGGATGGGTGTGATCCCCGGCGCGACGATGAACGAGCGCCGGCTGTACTTCATGGAGCATCTGGACGATGTGCGTCGGCTGTTGATGAACGAGCCACGCGGGCACGCCGCGATGAGCGGGGCGATCCTTCAGCCGCCGACCCGGCCGGACGCCGATTTCGGTGTGCTGTTCATCGAGGTGTCCGGCTGTCTGCCGATGTGCGGTCACGGAACGATCGGGGTGGCCACCGTACTGGTCGAGACCGGCATGGTCCCGGTCAGTGAGCCGGTCACCACCATCCGGCTGGACACCCCGGCCGGGCTGGTGGTGGCGACGGTCCAGGTCAGCGACGGTCACGCCGACGCGGTGACGCTGGAGAACGTGCCGGCGTACAGCGACCGGCTGGACGCGGAGATCGAGGTGCCGGGGCTCGGGCGGGTGCCGTACAGCCTGGCCTTCGGCGGCAACTTCTACGCGATGGTCGACCTGGACGCGGTCGGGCTGCCCTTCGACCGGGCCCGCAAGACCGAGATCATCAGCGCGGGACTGGCCATCATGGAGGCGATCAACACCCAGGCGCCGCCGAAACACCCGGACATCGCCGGCCTGGACCACTGCCACCACGTGGAGTTCATCGCACCGGGCTCGACGGCCCGGCACTCCCGGCACGCGATGGCGATCTTCCCCGGCTGGTTCGACCGGTCACCGTGCGGCACGGGAACCTCGGCGCGCATGGCCGAGCTGTGGGCCCGCGGCGAACTGGAGATCGGTGCCGACTTCGTCAACGAGTCGTTCATCGGCAGCCGGTTCACCGGGCGGCTGGTCGCTCGGACGACGGTGGGCCCGCACGCCGCCGTGGTGCCGACCATCACCGGCCGCGCCTGGGTCACCGGGCTCGGGCAGTACCTGCTGGACCCCTCCGACCCGTACCCGGCCGGCTTCGAGTTCTGAGGACGACACATGGACCTGACCGAGACCTCGCCTGCCGAGCGGGCGGCGGTGCTCAACGCGATAGGGGACGAGTTGGCCGCCGCGGCCGGGGAACTGATACCCGAGGCCATGGCCGAGACCGGGCTGGCCGAGGCACGGCTGGCCGGAGAGCTGAAACGCACGGTGGTACAGCTGCGGATGTTCGCCGACGTCTGCGCCGAGGGAGACTTCCTCGACGTGCGGATCGACGAGGCCGACCCGGACTTCGTCCTCGGCCCCCGTCCCGATCTGCGGCGGTTCAACCTGCCGGTGGGCCCGGTGCTGGTGTTCGCCGCGAGCAACTTCCCGTTCGCGTTCTCGGTCGCCGGCGGTGACACGGCGTCCGCGCTGGCCGCCGGCTGCCCGGTGGTCCTCAAGGCGCACCCTGGCCATCCGCGCCTTTCCGCGCTGACCGCCGAGAAGGTGCGGTCCGCGCTGGTCAGGGCCGGCCGGCCCGCGGACACCTTCGAGGTGGTCTACGACCAGGACGCCGCGGTAGAGCTGCTGCGCGACGACCGGATCGCCGCGGCGGCGTTCACCGGCTCGTTCAAGGCGGGCCGCCTGCTCGCGGGGATCGCCGCCGCGCGCGAGCGCCCGATCCCGTTCTACGGCGAGTTGGGCAGCGTGAACCCGGTGGTGGTGACGCCGGGCGCGCTGGCCGAACGGGCCGACGCGATCGCGTCCGGCTTCGTGGCCAGCGTGTCCGGTTCGGCCGGGCAGCTGTGCACCAAGCCCGGCTTCCTGTTCCTGCCGCAGGACCACGGCCTCGCCCGGGAACTCGGCGCGGCGGCGAAGGCGGTGCCGGGCCATCCGCTGCTGCACGAGGGCATAGCCGCCGCCTACGCCGGGCGCAGGGCCGCCGTGCTCGCCGCGCCGGGTGTGTCCGTGCTGGCCGAGGGGTCCGTCGAGGCCGGCCAGGACGGCTGGAGCCGGGCCGCGCCGACCCTGGTGGAGGTGGGCCTGGACGATCTGCGGGCACAGCGCGACGCCCTGCTGGACGAGGCGTTCGGACCGCTGTCCATCGTCGTGCGCTACGACCCGGACCGGCCCGAGGCGTTGCTGGACGCCCTCGCCGAACTGTTCCCCGGCGCGCTGACGGCCACCGTGCACCGCGGCGTGGGGGAGCACCACGACTGGCTGCGCAGGCTCGTCGCGGTGCTGAGGGAACGCGTGGGCCGGCTGCTGTTCGACGGCTGGCCGACGGGTGTCGCGGTGACGCCCGCGATGCAGCACGGGGGTCCTTATCCGGCCACCACAGCCCCCGCGACGACCTCGGTCGGTACGGCCGCGATCCGGCGCTTCCTACGCCCCGTGACCTTCCAGAACTGTCCGCCCGAGCTGCTGCCTGCGGCCTTGCGCGATGACAACCCCTGGCGCGTCCCCCAGCGCCGTGCCGTCGCAGGCGCATCGCTGAACTGGGGAAACCACTCCGCCTGAGCCGGCTGGCCGAAACACAGTTGTTACTGTCGGCCTCTTTCCCGATGAGTGCGGTGTGACATATTACTACGCCATAGCAATCAACCGGAGGCTCTCCTATGAACAGCTTGCGCATCTCCGGCACTGTGGCCCTGACCGCCACCGCCCTCCTGCTCACCGCCTGCGGAGCCGCCGACTCGGTCGGCTCCAACGGAAACACCCTCAAGGTCGCCGTGCTCGCGGCCTCCAGCCAGAACGGGTACAACCAAGCCGTCTACAAGGGCGTCCAGCAGGCCGCCGCCGCATCGGGCAAGAAGGTCAGCCTGAAGCTCCTCGACGGCCAGTTCGACTCGAACACCCAGCTCTCGCAGCTCCAGAACGTCTCCAGCACCGGCAACTACGACGGCGTCGTCGTCGTACCCAACGACGGCGTCGGCCTCGCGGCCGCGTTCCCGCTGTCCCGGAAGATCCCCGTCGCGACGGTGCTCAACCCCGTCGGACCGGACATCAACAAGATGGAACCGCAGGTCGACGGCGTCGTCACCACCGTCGGCGTGCCGCCCACCGCGGCCGCGGAGAAGCAGGCCGAGGGCGTGGTCGGCTACTGCGCCCGCATCAATCCCTGCAAGGTCGTGCTGCTGGTCGGCAATCTGTCGACCCCGCTCGACGTGGCCCGCCGCGACGCCTACAAGAAGGTCCTCGACCCGCACTCCAACATCAAGGTGGTCAGCACGGTCGAGGGCCAGTACGACCGGGACACCTCGCTCAAGGCCATCAGCAACGTGCTCCAGGCCCACAAGGACGTCAACGTCATCCTGTCCAACGCCGACCAGGAGGCCGCCGGCGCCCAGATCGCCCTGCAGAACGCGGGCATCAAGCCGAGCAGCATCTACCTGACCGGCGCCGGCGGCACCAAGGACGCCGTGGCCGCCGTCCGCGCGGGCACCTGGAAGGCGGCCTACGTCAACTTCCCGGTGAGCATGGGCAAGGCCGCGATGGAGCAGCTGATCAAGGCCATGGACGGGGGCACCGCGAAGGCCGTCGTCAACGCGGACGACGTCGGCGCGACCGAGCCGTACGCGACCAAGGAGACGCTGTCCAAGACGCCGGACTTCACCGGCGAGTGGAACGGCTGACCCCGATGGCCACCGCCCAGCCGGTCATCGAACTCACCGGCATCACGAAGCGATTCGGCGGAACAGTGGCCCTGGACGACGTCGGCCTGGCGGTGCACGCGGGCAGCGTGCACGCCCTGGTCGGGGAGAACGGGGCAGGGAAGTCCACCCTCGGCAAGATCGCGGCCGGCGTCTACACGCCCGATGCGGGGCGCATCCGCGTCGACGGGCAGCCGGTCGGGCGCTGGGACACGGTACGGGCACAGCGCCGCGGGATCGTGATGATCGCGCAGGAGTTGTCGCTCGTACCGGACCTGACGGTGGCACAGAACGTGTTCCTCGGCATCGAGCAGAGCAGGTTCGGCGTCCTGCGCCGCGACCGCGGCCGCCGGTTCGCCGCACTCGACGAGGTCGCGGGGTTCGGCCTCGACCCGGAAGCGCGGGTGGGCGACCTGCGCATCGCCGACCAGCAGAAGGTGGAGATCCTGCGCGCCCTGGCCCGGCAGGCCAAGGTGATCGTCATGGACGAGCCGACCTCGTCGCTGACCGCGCACGAGACCCAGCGGCTGCACGAGGTGATCCGCCAGCTCACGAGGCAGGGACGGGCGGTCGTCTATGTGTCGCACTTCCTCGACTCCGTGCTCGAAGTCAGCGACACCGTCACGGTGATGCGCGACGGCCGCAGGATCCGCACCGCGCCCGCGGCGGACCAGACCAAGTCGTCCCTCGTGGAGGCGATGCTCGGCCGCGAACTCGCCGTCTCGTTCCCGCCGCTGCCGCCCGCGCCCCACCGGGACGTCGAACCGCTGCTCACGGTGGAGGCGCTGGCCAGCGACGGGGGCGTGAAGCGGGCCTCGTTCGAGGTACGGCCGGGCGAGATCGTCGGGCTGCTGGGGCTGGTCGGCTCCGGGCGCACCGAGATCGCCCGCGCCCTGATCGGCGCGGACCGGGTCACCTCGGGACGCGTCACGCTGGCCGGCCGCACACTCGGCCGGATGACCCCGCGGCACAGCCGCGACGCGGGCCTGGTGCTGGTCCCCGAGGACCGGCACGGGCAGGGCCTCGTCCTGCAGCGCAGCGTCACCGAGAACATGACGCTCGCCTCGCTGGGCCGCTTCTCCCGGCTCGGCGTGATCGACCGGCGGGCGGTCGGCAAGCAGGTCGACGAGCTGGTCCGCCGCCTGGAACTGCGCCCGGCCAGGCCGGAGCTGCCGGTACAGAGCTTCTCCGGCGGCAACCAGCAGAAGGCGCTGATCGCCAAGTGGCTGGTCGGCGACCCGAAGCTGGTGATCCTCGACGAGCCGACCCGCGGCGTCGACGTCGGCGCGAAGCTCGCCATCTACGAACTCATCGCCGACCTGGCGGCCCGCGGCATCGGAGTGCTGCTGATCTCCTCGGAACACGAGGAAGTGCTCGGTCTCGCCCACCGAGCCCACCTGGTCAGCCGCGGCGAGGTGCTCGACGAGGTGGACCCACGCGGCCTGGCCGTCGAAGACGTCCTTAGGCGGCTGTTCGACGTCGCCGACACGGCCGGTACCGGCGAAGCAGGAAAGGCAAAGGAGTCCGTCCAATGACCGCCACCGAAACCGCGCCCGAGGCCGGCGCCGGTGCCGCCCTGCACGGCGGCACCCCGATCGGCCCGCGCGTCATCGCCTTCGCCCGGGACTACGCGGCGCTGATCCTGCTCGTCGCGATCTTCGTGACGCTGTCGATCATCTCGTCGTCGTTCCTGTCCTTCACGAACGTCATGAACATCCTCAACCAGAACGCGCCGCTCGCGATCATCGCCGTGGCCGGCACGTTCGTCATCGTCTCGGGGGCGTTCGACCTGTCCACGGCGGCGATGTACGCGGTGGCCAGCGTGGTCGCCGCGTCGATCGCCACATCGGCGGGCAGCACAACGCTGGCCCTGCTCTCCGCGCCGGTGCTCGGCCTCGTGATGGGCGCGCTCAACGGGCTCGCCGTGACCCGGCTCAAGGTGCACTCGTTCCTCGCCACACTCGCCTCCAGCCTCGTCTACAAGGCCATCGCGGTGCTGGTCACCGGCGGCTCGCTGATCACCGTGACCACGAGCGGCTTCTCCGATCTCGGACGCGGCCAGGTCGCCGGGATCTTCTACTCGGTGCTCATCCTGCTGGCCGTCTTCGCCCTCGCGTGGCTGCTGCTCAACGGCACCGTCTTCGGCCGGCACGTGTTCGCCGTCGGCGGCAACTCGGACGCGGCCCATCTCTCCGGCGTACGTGTGGACCGGGTCAAGGTCATCGTGTTCGCGCTCAGCGGCCTGGCCGCCGGCACCGCCGCCGCGATCGGCGTCTCCCGTCTCGCGTCCGGTCAGCCGCAGGCCGGCAGCGGCCTCGAACTGCAGGCCATCGCGGCGATCATCCTCGGCGGCACCAGCATCTACGGAGGTGTCGGCGCGGTCTGGCGCTCGCTCGTCGGTGTCTACCTGATCGCCCTGATCGGCAACGGCTTCGACATCCTCAACGTCAATCCGCAGATGAAAGACCTGGTCACGGGCGTCATCATCCTCGCCGCCGTGGCGCTCGCAGCCGCCGACCGCCGTCGGCGCTGACCGGTCCCCTGAACGCAGAAAGGTTCGACATGGCTGAAGTACGCGTCGCCATCGATGTCGGAGGCACCTTCACCGATGTGGTGAAACTCGTCCCGCAGACCGGGGAGCTGCGGTTCGAGAAGGTGGCCACCACCCCCGCCGAACCCACCAAGGGGGTGCTGGCGGCCTTCGCCGCCGCCGAGGCCCGGCTGGGCGAGGTGACCACCTTCAACCATGGCTCCACCCTCGGCCTCAACTCGCTGCTGACGCGCACCGGGGCCAAGGTGGCGGTGGTGGCCACCGCGGGCTTCCGCGATGTGTATCTGCTCGGCCGCACCGACCGGCGGCCGATGTACGCGCTCACCTACCGCAAGCCCGAGGCGCTGCTGAAGCGGCGGGACACCTTCGAAGTGGTCGAGCGTTCGCTGTTCGACGGCAGCGTCGCGACGCCGTTCGACGAGGCCGGCGCGCGCTCGGTCGCCGCCGAGATCGCCGCCGGCGGCTATCAGGCGGTCGCGGTCGCCTTCCTGCACTCGTACGCGAACCCGGCACACGAACTCGCCATGCGCGAGGTGCTGCACGAGATCGCACCCGGTGTCGAAGTGACGCTCTCGCACGAACTGTCCGGCGAATACCGGGAGTACGAGCGCACCTCGACGGCCGTGCTGGACGCGTACATCAAACCGATCATGCGGACGTATCTCGAAGCCCTGACCAGGCGGCTGGACGAGGGCGGCTTCACCGGCCGGTTCCTCATGTCCCGCTCCGGCGGCGGCGCGATGACCGCGACCGCGGCGACCCGGCAGCCGGTCAACCTGATCCTGTCCGGTCCGGCCGGCGGCGTCGTGGGCGCCGCCTCCCTGGCCGAGGCGATCGGCATCCCCAACCTGATCACCATCGACATGGGCGGCACCAGCCTGGACGCCTCGCTGGTGCTCGACGGCGAGCCGGTGCTGCACCAGGGCGCCGAGTTCGAGGGCCTGCCCATCAACACCACGTCCCTGAACATCCACACCATCGGCGCGGGCGGTGGCTCGATCGCCTGGCTGGACGCGGCCGGCGCGCTCCAGGTCGGCCCGCAGAGCGCCGGGGCCATGCCGGGACCTGCCGCGTACGGGCGCGGCGGCACCCAGCCCACCTTCACCGACGCCGCCCTGATCCTCGGCTACATGGGCGCCGACGTGCCGCTCGGCGGCTCGCTGGTGCTCGACCACGACCTCGCCGCCAAGTCGTTGCAGCCGATCGCCGACCGGCTCGGCATGAGCCTGCACACGGTGGCCCGCGGCATCGTACGCATCTCGACCACCAAGATCGTCGGCGCGGTCCGGGCGATCACCGTCGAACTCGGCCGCGACCCGAAGGACTTCGCGCTGCTCTCGTTCGGCGGTGGCGGCGGCCTGGTCGCCGTGGACGTGGCCCGCGAACTCGGCATCCCGACCATCATCGTGCCGCCGGGACAGGGCGCGTTCTCCGCGCTGGGCATGCTCATGGCCGACGTACAGCACGACTACGCGCGCACCGACGTGCTGCCCCTGGCCGCCACCCCGGACACGTACTTCGAAGAGGCGTTCACCGCGATGGAGGCCGAGGCCGGCACCGCCCTCGGCGAAGAGGGCTTCGCCCCCGACAAGCGCGCCCTGCACCGCTCCGTCGACCTGCGCTACGCCGGACAGGAACACGCGGCGACCGTGCCCTACCCGGACGAGAACGTCGCCGACGGCCTCGCGCAGAGCTTCCGCGCGCTCCACGAACGGCTCTACGGCCATGTCATGGACGACCCGGTCGAGATCGTGACGCTGCGGCTGCGCGCCGTCGGCCTGGTCGACAAACCCGCCTGGCCCCTGCACCCTGAGCGCACCGCAGGCGAGCCGCCGGAGCTGGGCCGGCGCCAGGTCTTCGCCCACTCCGACACAGGTGTGCCCTACCGCCTGGTCACCCGGGAGTCGCTGCTGGTCGGCGACGTGATCGACGGCCCCGCCGTGGTCGCCGAGCACACCGCCACCACCGTGCTGCACGCCGGCGACCGGCTGCGCGTGGCCGAACACGGCGAACTCGTCATCAGCGTCAAGGCCGAGGAGAAGGACCAGTGACCGACGCGATCACCCTTGAGGTCATTCGGCACGCCCTGCTCGCCACCGCCGAGGAGATGGCCCGCAACCTGTGCCGGACGGCGTACAACACCGTGGTCTACGAGATCCACGACTACGGCATCGGAGTGCACGACGCCAACGGCGACGTGGTCGCCGACGCCCCCGGCATCGCGATCTTCACACGCGGCAACGACCACGGCATCCACCGCGCGATCGAACACCTCGGCGCCGAGAACATGGCCCCCGGCGATGTGTTCCTGCTGAACTACCCCTACTGGTCGTCGGCGCACACCCTGGACACCCTCGTGTTCGCGCCCATCCACGCCGACGAGCAGCTGATCGGCTTCGCCTCGTGCCGTATCCACGTGCTCGACCTGAAGCAGAAGAACCCCGGGTATGTGCTCGACTCGACCGACATGTACCAGGAAGGCATGTTCTTCCCGGGCTCGCGCCTCTACCGCGCCGGCACACCCAACCAGGAGATCTTCGACATCATCCGGTTCAACTCGCGGATGCCCGAGCGGACCATCGGAGACCTTCAGGCCCAGGTGTCGGCCTGTGTGACGGGTGTGCGGCGCACCCAGGAACTCGCCGCCAAGCACGGCGCCGACGTCCTGGTCTCCGCGATGCGGTCGATCAACGACCACGGGGAGCGGCTGGCCCGGCTGGCCCTCGCCCAACTGCCCCGCGGCACCTGGAGCGCCACCGACATCGTCGACTCCGACGGCGTCGACACCGACCGCGAGATCCTGCTCAAGGCCACGGTCACCATCACCGAGGACGAGTTCGTCGTCGACTGGACCGGAAGCGAACGCGACGTACGCGGCCCCATCAATCTGCCGGTGGGTCAGACGATCGCGCTCTCCAGCCTGGTGTTCAAGGCACTGACCACGCCGGACACCCCGGTGGTGGCCGGCAACTTCGCCCCGCTGCGGGTGGTCACCGACCCCG
The DNA here is from genome assembly GCF_044765425.1 of Streptomyces sp. NPDC102462. NCBI lineage: Bacteria > Bacillati > Actinomycetota > Actinomycetes > Kitasatosporales > Streptomycetaceae > Streptomyces > Streptomyces sp. NPDC102462. Next base: position 125,489 of record NZ_JBIWKB010000004.1, read on the forward strand.
GCAGCGTCATGCACGCCGTGCCGCCGATGCCCACGTTCACCCTGTGGACCGGTCTGCTCGCCGGCGAAGTCGTCCTGAAGGCGCTGGCGCAGGGCATGCCCGAGCGCATTCCGGCCTGCTCCGGCGGCGACGTCTCCTCCATGATGGGCCTCGGCACCAACCCGCGAACGGGCCGGGACTGGCTCGAAGCGACCAACGAGGCCGTCGGGTTCGGCGGCCACGCCGGCGGCGACGGAGAAGACGGCATCATGCACCTGTCCGAGCCGGGGTGCCGCAACAACCCGGTCGAGGTGCTGGAACAGAAGTCGCCCATGTTCATCGAACACTACGGGTACGTGCCCGACACGGCGGGCCCGGGCAGGCATCGCGGCGGCGTCGGCGTCCAGCGCGTCTACCGGTTCACCGCGCCCTCCACCGGTATCGCGCTGGTCTACCGCACCAAGTCGGCACCCTGGCCGATCGCCGGCGGCGACCCCGCGATCCCCGCCCGCATCGTGCTCAACCCGGGCACCGACCGGGAGGTCGTCACCCGCGGCAGCTACAACTCGCTCGCGGCGGGGGACGTGCTCGCCAACATCACCGGCGGCGGGGGCGGCTACGGGCCGGCCTTCGAACGCGAGCCCGCGAAGGTGCTGGAGGACGTGATCGACGGCTTCGTGTCCGTCGAGGCGGCCCGGTCCGCCTACGGGGTCGTGATCACCGAGCATCCGTGGGCCGTCGACGAGCCGGCCACGGCACGGCTGCGGGCGGCCCGATGACCGCCGTCGACCTCGTCATCACCGACGCGCTGCTGCACGAGGGCGAGCCCGTCGAGGCCGATGTCGTCGTCCACGACGGGCGGATCGTGGCCGTCGGCCCCGGCGCGGGCCACGGCCACACGGCCGCGCGGACACTCGCCGCCGCCGGAGCCTCGCTCCTGCCGGGCCTCATCGACGCGCATTTCCACGCCTACGCGACCAGCCTGGACGCCTGGCGGCTGGAGAACGCACCCCTCAGCTTCGTGGCGCTTGCGGGCGCCCGCAGGCTGCGCCGGGCGCTGCGCCGCGGGTTCACCACGGTCCGTGACGTCGCCGGCGGCGACGCGGGCCTGGACCGGGCGATCACCGCGGGACTGATCGAGTCCCCCCGGTACCTGTGGACCGGCCCGGCCATGAGCCAGACCGGTGGCCACGGCGACCCGCGCGCCGCCGACACCGACGTCTGCTTCCACTCCGGGCCCATGAACCAGGTCGTCGACGGAGTGGACGACCTGCGGGTCGCGGCGCGCGACCGGTTCCGCCGCGGCGCGCACGCCCTGAAGATCATGACCTCCGGCGGTGTGGTGTCGCCCACCGACCCGATCCGGGTGCCCCAGTACTCGGCCGAGGAGATCCAGGCGGTCACCGAAGAGGCCCGACGCCGCGGCAGCTACGTCGCCGCCCACGCCTACTCACCCGAGGCGATCCGGCACTCCATCGCCAACGGGGTGCGCTCCATCGAGCACGGCAACCTGCTGGACGAGGAAACGGCCACCGCGATGGCCGCGGCACGGGCCTTCCTGGTACCGACCCTCGTGGCCTACGACGCGATGGCCCGGCGCTGGCAGGAAGTGGCCCTCAGCCCGGTGCAGCGCGCCAAGAACGCCGAGGTGCTGGACTCCGGGCTCACAGCGGTGCAACGGGCCCAGGCGGCCGGGGTACGCGTCGGATTCGGCACCGACCTGATGGCCGACCTGGAAGACGACCAGCTGCGCGGACTGGAACTGCAGGCCGAGGCCATCGGCTGGCAGGCGGCCCTGCGCTCGGCGACCCGGGTGAACGCGGACCTCGTGGGCCGGCCCGACCTGGGCCGCATCGAGGTGGGCGCGACCGCCGACCTGCTCCTGCTGGACGGCCCGCTCACCGACGACGAGACGCTGCTGTGGGACGGGACGAGGAACCGCACCGTCATTCAGGGGGGTGTGCCGAAGTGACGGTTCCCGCCCTGTCCTGCCTGATCCTGCCCGACCAGGCGCCGGTGGAGTTCATCGCCCGGGTCCGTGACGCGGAGCAGGCAGGCGCGCGCACGGTCTGGACGTACGACCACCTGTCCTGGCGCGACCTGGCCGACGGCCCCTGGTTCGGCACGGTGCCCCTGCTCGCGGCGGCGGCCTCGGCGACCTCCACCGTGCGGCTCGGCGCGCAGGTGGCGACGCCCAACTTCCGGCATCCGGTGCCGTTCGCCAAGGAGGTCATGACCCTCGACCATGTCGCCGAGGGCCGGCTGGACCTGGGCATAGGAGCGGGCGCGGAGGACGCGGACGCACGCGTGCTCGGCCGGCCGCCGGCGTCCCGCAAGGAGCGCGCCGACCGGTTCGAGGAGTGGGCGACACTGCTGGCCACCCTGCTGGAGCAGGACCGCACGGAGTTCCGTGGCTCCTTCTACAGCGCCGAGGACGCGCGCATGATCCCGGGCTGCGTGCAACAACCCCGGGTGCCGCTGACCGTCGCCGCGACGGGCCCGCGGAGCATGCGGCTGGCGGCACGCCTGGGCGCGGCCTGGGTGACGTACGGGCCGTACCGCCAGTCCCCGGCGCCGCGGGAGTGGCTGGCGGCGATCGCGGAGCAGAGCACGCGTCTGGACACGGCGATCAGCGAGGTGGCACCCGGCAGGCGGATCCGGCGCATCGCGCAGGTGGCGCTCGACGAGGCCCGCCCCTTCGAGGACGCCGACACCTACCGGCGGTTCGCCGAGGACGTGGCGGCGGCGGGATTCGACGAACTCACCGTGCACTGGCCCCGCGCCGACGGCCGCGGCGTGCCGACCGCCGCCCTCGACATGGTGGTCGCCACCCACACCGGATCCCCGCCGCGTCACGGAACGTGACGCGGCGGACACGCCGCCCCGCGGAAACGGACAGGCCCCGACGGAGGGAGCCACGCCATCGGTAAGATGTGCCATTGCACTGGGGGAACAGAGCTCGGTCGTTGATTGGTGATGGGATATTCATGGTGACCGCGGACAGTGACTCTCTGGCTCCGCTCGCGCCCGCCAGCAGCCTGCGTGAGCGGGTCGAGGAGGCGATCGCCGCGGCCATCGTCTCGGGTCAGATGCCTGCCGGGGAGATGTTCTCCGCCCCGACCCTGGCCGCTCGCTTCGGTGTCTCGGCCACACCCGTCCGAGAGGCGATGCTCAACCTGGCCAAGCGCGGCATGGTCGACATCGTCCGCAACAAGGGCTTCCGCGTCACCGCGGTGAGCGAGGACGAACTGCGCTCGATCGTCGACGTGCGCCAGTTGCTGGAGGCGCCGGCGGTCAGGCGGCTCGCGGGCGGACTCGCCGAGGCCGACCTGACCCGCCTGCGCTCCCTGGCCGAGGAGATCGTGCGGGGCGCCCGCGATGCCGACCTGACCCACTACCTCCAGGCCGACACCGCCTTCCACCTCACGCTGCTGAAGCTGGCCGGCAATCCGAGGCTGCACGACATCGTCGCCGACCTGCGGGCCCGGACCCGCCTGACGGGCCTGGCGAATCTGGTGGCGACGGAGGAGCTCCAGGCGTCGGCTCGTGAACACCTGGACCTGCTGAACCTCCTGGAGGCGGGGGAGGCCGAGGAATGCGAGCGGCTGATGGTCCGTCATATCGGCCATGTCCTGGGCTGGTGGGCCGGCCACAAGGAGGCGTGACACCCCGCCGCCCGACCCTGCTCACCGTCGCGGGTGCCTTCGACACCGGCACGACCGAGCACCTGGTGCTGCGGCACTTCGGCGCCGTCCCGGCCCGCGCGACCGACCGGCCGCCGCTGCTGCACGAGCCGGGGCCGACGACCGAGCCGCACGGGCGGCACGACGATCCGCTCGCCCCCTGCCCGCCACCACCATCGGCTACCGCCTGCCCGACCCCACCGCCGACCTTCCCGGCTACCTCGCCCTCGTGCTGCTCGCGGCCGTGCTCGAAGAGCGGCTGAAACACCGGTTCGTGCTCGAACAACGCGCCGCCGTAGCCGTCACCGCCGTCGACACCGAGCTGTCGGCGCCGGCACGGCACGGGGCCACCGGCTGCACGGCGACGCCGCTGTGCACACGCGCGTGTCCCGGCTGGCCGGGACATAGCGTGCGATCGAGGTGCCGGGGCCACAGTTGTGGCGCGAGACCGAGACGGTCAGGCGGTTGGTGTTCGCGCGGCGGCTCACCGGGACCGCCGCCCGGCTCCTGGGCGTGCACGCGGTACGCCTCCACCACGACCAGGCGCTGTACAAGGAGCCGGGCGGCGGCATCACCCCCTGGCACGCGGCCTTCGCCCGGGGTAAGGGAAGCGGATGCGCCGGGCCTGCGGCGGGAGCGCTCCTAGGCGGTTGGTCACGGTCCGGTGACGGCGGTGACGGGGTCTTGTGCGGCGGATCACGTCAGCGTACGGTCCGTATCACCGCAGCGAACAAAGTGTTCGCTGAAGTTGCGTCAGGTGTTCGCCCATGACTGATCGTTCACTGCGGGAACGCTCCGGCGAAGTCTCCGCCGACGCCGCTGACCTGGCTCTGGGAGCCCGGATCCGGGAGTACCGGAAGATGCGGCGGATGTCATTGCGTGCCCTGGGAGAGGCCGCCCAGGCCAGCCCCGGTTTCCTCAGCCAGTTGGAACGCGGGCAGGTGAACTCCTCCATCGGCATGCTGCGGCGGATCGCCGTGGCGCTCGGCGTCACCGTGGCCGATCTGTTCGACCAGGACAGTGCGCCCGGTCCGAAGGTGGTGCGACGGGCCGACCGGCCGACGCTGCACACCGCACCGGGAAGCCGCAAGTTCCTCATTTCCCAGCGTCCGCTCGGTCATCTGGAGGTGTACTCGGGAGAGTTCGACCCCGGCGCCTCCACCGGTGACGACGCCTACACCCATGGAGACTCCCAGGAGATCCTTCTGGTGATCAGTGGCGCCGTGCGGGTCGAACTCGACGGCACCGCCCATGAACTGGACGCCGGCGACAGCATCGAATACCGCTCCTCGGTGCCGCACCGCGTGGTCAACAGCCACGAAACACCCGCCGAAGTCCTCTGGATCATCAGCCCGCCCACGCCGGACTGATCACACCCACACCCTTACGTTTCTCCCGTCCGGCGCACTGTCACATCCCGTACTGCGTCCCGTTTCCCTCCTGGTGGCGCACACCCTTTCCCCGTCGCCCTCTCGTAGGCGCTCCGCGCACCCTGCGCCCGCGCCGCGCGCTCCGTGTCTTCGCCGTCTCTGTGCGCCTTCACCGCTCATCCCTGGAGTCAGCAATGCCCGGAACATCACACAAAATCATGGGGTGTGCCGCTGCCGCCGGCGCCCTGCTCCTCACCCTCACCGGCTGCGTCGGCACCACCCCTGCCGGGGCCGACGTCGACCTCGGCCCCGGCCCGGCACAGGCGGGCAAGGTGAAGAAGGGCGCGCTCGACGGTGTCACCCTCACCTTCGCCTCCTACGGCGGCATCTTCCAGGACGGCCAGGAGACCGCCGCGGTGAAACCGTTCGCCGCCGAGTCGGGGGCCAAGCTGCTCTCCGACGGTCCCACCGACTACACCAAGATCAAGGCCCAGGTCGACGCCAAGAACGTCACCTGGGACGTGGTGGACACCGACACCCTCTGGGCCGAGCATCAGTGCGGCAAGCTGCTGATGCCGCTCGACACCACCGTCGTCGACACCTCCAAGCTCCCCAAGGGCATGCGGGGCAAGTGTTCCGTGCCGGCCATGAGCTACGGCGTGGTCCTGATGTACGACAAGAAGAAGTTCGGTGGCAACCCGCCGAAGGGATGGGCGGACTTCTTCAACACCGCGAAATACCCCGGCAAGCGCGCGATACCCGGCATCGCGTCGGATCTGTCCCCGGGCGCGCTGGAGGCGGCCCTGCTCGCCGACGGGGTCGCTCCCGACCGGCTGTTCCCGCTGAACGTCGACCGGGCGCTGAAGAAACTGACGAGTGTCCGTTCCTCCCTGGTCTTCTGGGACACCGGTGCCCGCTCACAGCAGTTGCTGGAGTCCGGCGAGGTCTCCATGGCCATGGTGTGGTCCGGCCGCGCCTACGCGGCGGTCAAGAACGGGGCCCACTTCGCACCGCAATGGAACCAGTTCCTGCCGGTCTCCGACTCGCTCGCCGTCCCCGTCGGCGCCAAGAACCCCAAGGCGTCCATGGCGCTGATCAACTACTACCTGGGCGCCGCCCAGCAGACCAAGCTCACCGAGCTGACCTCCTACTCGCCGATCAACACCGACGCACACCCGAAGCTCGACAAGCTGGCCTCGCAGTATGTGACCACCACCCCCGAGAAGCAGGCCAAGGCGCTCACGATCGACACCGCATGGTGGGCGAAGAACCAGGCGCAGATCATCCAGAAGTGGTCCGACTGGCTGGCTCGGTGAGCGATGACAGCCCTGATCGACATCGCCTCGCCGGCCACCGGCAGCCGGCCCCGCAAGGGCGCCGACGGCCGCTGGGGATGGCTGCTGCTGCCCGCGGTGGTCCTGCTGGCCGTGCTCTTCCTGGTGCCGCTCGGCATGATGGCCTGGCGCAGCGTCACCGAGCCGACGCCCGGCGCGGGCAACTACTCCTGGTTCTTCACCAGTGACGTCGCCCTCACCACGCTGGTCCGCACGCTGACCATCGGTGCCGTCGTCACCCTGGTGACGCTGGTGCTCTCCTACCCGTACGCCTACCTGATGACCGTGGCCGGCGCCCGCGCGCGGATCTGGCTCACCCTGCTGGTGCTGCTGCCGTTCTGGACCAGCCTGATGGTGCGCACCTTCGCCTGGGTGGTGCTGCTCCAGGACAACGGTGTGGTCAACCAGCTCCTCGGCACCGTCGGCCTGGGACCGCTGCAGCTGATCCGCACCCCCGCCGGCGTGGTGATCGGCATGTCCCAGGTGCTGATGCCCTTCATGGTGCTGCCGCTGTTCGCGGTGATGAGCGGCATCGACCGCCGGCTGCTCGACGCCGCGCAGGGCATGGGCGCCCGCCCGGCCACCGCGTTCCTGCGGGTCTTCGTGCCCCTTTCGCTGCCCGGCGTGGGCGCCGGCTCCCTGACCGTGTTCATCACCTCGCTCGGCTTCTACATCACCCCGGCGCTCCTGGGCTCGCCCGACCAGGCGCTGATCTCGCAACAGATCTTCACCCAGGTCAACGGGCTGCTCGCCTGGGGCCGCGGCGGAGCGATGGGCGTGGTCCTGCTGGCGGTGACGCTGGTCCTGCTCGCACTGGTCGGCGTCGTCCTGCGACTGACCCGTGCCCGGGGAGGAACCCGATGAGAACCGGAATCGCGCGGATCGCGCTCTGGGCGTTCAGCGCCCTGGTGGGCTGCTGGCTCATCGCGCCGACCCTGGTGGTGATCCCGCTCAGCTTCACCGACAAGGCGTCCCTGGTGTTCCCGCCGAGCGGCTGGTCCACCCGCTGGTACACCAACTTCTTCACCAACCGCCAGTGGACCGACGCCATGCTCGCCTCGCTCCAGATCGGCGCCCTCGTCGCCCTGGTGTCCACCGTCCTGGGCACCGCCGCCGCGATCGCGCTCACCCGGTCCGCGTCCCGCTGGGTGAAGGCGTCGTACGGCCTGCTGCTGGCACCCATGATCGTGCCGACCGTGGTGGTCGGCATCGGTGTGTACGCGCTCTTCCTCCAGTACAACCTGCTGGGCACCCTGCTCGGCTTCGTCACCGCGCACACCGTGCTGGCCCTGCCGTTCGTCATCATCCCGGTGACGGCGAGCCTGCGCGGCTTCGACCGGCGCCTTGAGGACGCCGCGCTGATCTGCGGCGCCAGCCGATGGGCCGCCATCCGGCAGGTGACCCTCCCGCTGATCGCCCCCGGCGTCGTCTCCGGTGCGCTGTTCGCGTTCGTCACCAGCTTCGACGAGGTCGTGGTCTCGCTGTTCATCCAGAGCCCCTACCTGCAGACCCTGCCGGTCCGGATGTTCGCCAGCGTGACCCGGGACACCGACCCCACCATCGCCGCGGCCGCCACCCTGATCATCGTCTTCACCACGGTGCTCGTACTGGCCGCCACCTTCGCCACCGCCAGGAGGAACCGTGTCCGCTGAGACCCGCCTCATCAAGGCGCGCGGAGCCCGCATCGAACTGACGCAGGTGCGCAAGGAGTACGCGGACTCCGTCGCCGTCGACGACGTCTCCCTGGTCATCGAACCAGGCGAGTTCATGACCCTGCTGGGCCCCAGCGGCTCCGGCAAGACCACCACCCTCAACATCATCGCCGGGTTCACCACCGCCACATCGGGCACCCTGACCATCGGCGGCAGACAGATGCAGGACCTGCCACCACACCGGCGTGACATCGGCATGGTCTTCCAGCACTACGCGCTCTTCCCGCACATGACCGTCGCCGAGAACATCGCCTTCCCGCTCAAGCAGCGCAAGGTGCCCAAGGCCCGCCGCGCCGAGATGGTCGAAGCGGCCCTGGATACGGTGCGGCTCGGCGGCCACGGCCACCGCAGACCGCGCGAACTCTCCGGCGGCCAGCAGCAGCGGGTCGCCCTGGCCCGCGCCGTGGTGTACGAGCCGAGCGTGCTGCTGATGGACGAACCGCTCGGCGCACTCGACAAGAAACTGCGCGAATCCCTCCAGATGGAGATCAAGCGGGTGCATCAGGAGGTCGGCTCCACCTTCGTCTTCGTCACCCACGACCAGGACGAGGCACTGGTCCTGTCGGACCGCATCGCCGTCTTCGACGACGGCGGCATCCAGCAGATCGGCACCGCGAGCGAACTCTACGAAAGGCCCCGCAGCCTCTTCGTGGCCGAATTCCTCGGCGAGTCCTGCACCGTCCGCGGACACGTCGAGCCGGACGGCGACGACTCCTGCCTGCGCGTCGGCGACCGCACGGTACGCGTCCTGGGCCGTCCGGCCCAGGGCGGCGCGGCCGCCGTCGTGGTCCGCCCCGAACACATGCGGGTGCAGCAGGCCGCGGCGCCGGTCCCCGCCGGGGTCAACGCGCTGCCCGCCCGGGTCACCCAGGAGATATACCTGGGCTCCGGCCGCAAGCTCGAACTCACCCTGCCCGACGGCACGGTGCTGCTCTCCCGCGAGCAGGCCGACCGGCTGTCCGGCGTCCGCCACGGCGACGAGGTCACCGTGGTCTGGGACATCGAACGGGGCGTCCTGCTGGACGATCCCACCGGCACCACCCGCCCACCCACTTTTGGTGACCGCGTCCCGGTCACCGCCGTGAAAGAGAGCGGACGATGAGCGACACCCTCACCACCAGCCCCAGCTTCGTCAACGGCGACGTCTCCTTCTGGTTCCGGGAAGACGGCGTCCCCGCCCGCCGCCCCGCGCTGCCCGGCGACCTCGACGTCGACGTCGCACTCGTCGGCGGCGGCTTCACCTCCCTGTGGACCGCCTACTACCTCAAGCAGGCCCAGCCCGACCTGCGGATCGCCGTCCTGGAGAAGGAGTTCGCCGGCTTCGGCGCCTCCGGCCGCAACGGCGGCTGGCTCAGCGCCGAGCCGCCCGGCCAGATGCGCCGCTACGCCAAGTCGCACGGCTGGGAGCAGACCGTCGCCCTGCAACGCGAGACGTTCTCCTCCGTCGACGAGGTCATCCGGGTCGCCACCGAGGAACGCATCGAGGCCGACATACAGAAGGACGGCCTGCTGCACGTCGCCACCAACGCCGCGCAGCAGCGACGGCTGCGCGAGCGCCTGCCGTCGCTGCGCGCCGAAGGCTGGAGCGAGGACGACCTGGTCGAACTCGACCGGGACCAACTCGCCGAGCGGGTACGCGTCGCCGGCGCGCTCGGCGCCCACTGGAGCCCGCACTGCGCCCGCATCCAGCCCGCCAAACTGGTGCGGGGCCTGGCCGACGTGGTCGAGCGGATGGGCGTCGCCCTCTACGAGGGCACCGAGGTCACCGAGATCCGCCCCCACGCGGCGGTCACCGCGCACGGCACCGTCCGGGCGACCCATGTCATCCGGGCGCTTGAGGGGTTCACCGCCGGGCTGCGCGGCCACCGCCGGGTCTGGCTGCCCATGAACAGCAGCATGATCGTCACCGAGCCGCTGCCCGCCTCCGCGTGGGAGGAGATCGGCTGGCGCGGCGCCGAGCTGATCGGCGACGAGGCCAACTCCTACTGCTACATCCAGCGCACCGCCGACGGCCGTATCGCCATCGGCGGGCGCGGCATCCCGTACATGTTCGGCTCCCACGTCGACCAGCGCGGCGAGACCCGGGCCGCCACCCAGCGGCAGTTGCAGGCCGTCCTCCGACAGCACTTCCCGGCCACCGAGGGCGTCGCGGTCGACCACACCTGGTCCGGGGTGCTCGGCGTACCGCGCGACTGGTGCGCCACCGTCCACCTGGACGAGCGCACCGGACTGGGCTGGGCCGGCGGCTACGTCGGGCACGGCGTGACCACGACCAACCTCGCCGGACGCACCCTGCGCGACCTGATCCTGCGTCACACGACCGATCTGACGCGGCTGCCCTGGGTCGACCGCACGGTGCGCGGCTGGGAACCGGAGCCGCTGCGCTGGCTGGGCGTGCGCAGTCTCTACGTCGCCTACCGCGCCGCCGACCGTCACGAGAACTCCGGCCTGCGGCGGACCTCGTTGATCGCACGTGCCGCCAACGTCATCAGCGGCCGCTGAAAGGAGCCGAACCCGCATGGACACCACCGCCGGCGTTGCGTCCCTCGCCTTCCTCGACGACGCGGCCAGCGCCGACCTGCCTCCCGCAACTCCCAAGCCCACCAGCACCACCGGCCAGCGGGAGACCACCCGCACCCTGTGGCAGTCGCCCGACGGGCTGATGGAGGTCGGCGTCTGGGAGTGCGGCCCCGGCCGCTTCACCGCAACCCGCGACGGCTACGACGAGGTCTGCCAGGTGCTGACCGGGTCCGCGACCATCCGCACGGACCAGGGCGAGGCCGTTGAGCTGGGCCCCGGCTCCACCCTGACGATGCCGGCCGGCTGGCGAGGCACCTGGCAGGTCCACGAGACCCTGCGCAAGATGTACGTGCTGCGCGCCCACCGGGCCGGCGCATGACCCTCGTCCTGCACGGCGGCCGGGTGTGGACCGGCGATCCGCGGCGCCCCCTCGCCACCGCCGTCGCGGTGGCCGACGGCCGGATCACGGCGGTCGGCACCGACGCCGAGGTACGCCGGGCCGCGGGCCGGCCGGACCAGACGTTCGACCTGGCCGGCCGGACCGTGGTGCCCGGCCTCCAGGACGCCCACATCCATCCGGTCTGGGGCGCCCTGGAGATGCTGCGCTGCGACCTCACCGGCGCCGCCGACGCGGAGAGCTGTGTCGCGGCCATCCGCGCGTACGCGGCCGCCCACCCCGGCAAGCCATGGATCACGGGCGGCGGCTGGACCATGGACCTGTTCCCCGGCGGCTGGCCCGTGCGGGAGCCGCTGGACGCGGTCGTCGCGGACCGGCCGGTCTTCCTTCCCAACGCCGACCACCACTCGGCGTGGGTCAACTCGGTGGCGCTGGAACGCGCCGGGATCGACGCGGCCACCCCCGACCCGCCGGCCGGACGGATCGAGCGCGACGCGGCCGGCCGGCCCACCGGGGTGCTGCACGAGAGCGCCATGGACCTGGTGGGCCGGCTGCTCCCGCAGGACACCCTCGACGACCAGCTCGCGGCGCTGTCCCACGCACAGGCTCACCTCTTCCGGTACGGCATCACCGGCTGGCAGGACGCCATCGTGGGTGCCTACGGCGGGGCCGGCGACACACTCGCCGCCTACCGCAGGGCCGACGCCGAAGGACTGCTGAAGGCACGGGTCACCGGCGCCCTGTGGTGGGACCGCGAGCGCGGCCCGGAACAGCTGGCCGACCTGGTCGCCCGGCGCGGCGGGCCCGGCCGCCGGTTCCGGGCCGATGCCGTGAAGGTGATGCAGGACGGCGTGCTGGAGAACAGTACCGGCGCCCTGCTGGAGCCGTACCTGGACTCCTGCGGGTGCGCCACCGGCAACCTCGGCCACTCCAATGTGCCCGCCGGCCTGCTCGCCCAGGCGGTGACCCGGCTGGATGCCGCCGGCTTCCAGGTGCATTTCCATGCGATCGGCGACCGGGCGGTACGCGAGTGCCTGGACGCGGTCGAGGCCGCCGTCCGGGCGAACGGGCCGCGCGAGCGGCGCCATCACATCGCCCATGTGCAGCTGATCGACGACGCGGACATCGGCCGGTTCGCCGAACTGGGGGTGGCGGCCAACGTGCAGTCGCTGTGGGCGACTCACCACCCGCAGACCGACGAGCTGACCAGCCCGCTGCTGGGCGAGGCGCGGGCCGGTCGGCAGTACCCGTTCCGCCGGCTGCTGGACAGCGGCGCCCGGCTCGCCGGGGGCAGCGACTGGCCGGTCACCACGGCCGACCCCTGGCGGGCCATGCACGTCGCCGTGCACCGTACCGAACCGCCCGGTTCGGCGCACGCCGGCCGGCCGGGCGCCGACCGCCCGTTCGCGCCCAGGGAGCGGCTGGAGCTGACCGACATCCTGCGCGCCTACACGGCCGGCTCGGCCTGGGTGAACGGCAACGACGACGAAGTCGGCCTGATACGCGAGGACATGGCGGCGGACCTCGCCGTCCTCGACCGGGACCTCTTCGCCCCGGGCACGGACATCGCTGGTGTCAGGTCGGTGCTCACCCTGGTCGCGGGGGAGGTGGTCCACACCGGGTGAGCGCGGGTCGCCGTGGCTCACCGCCCCGCCGTCGTGCCGAGCCACCGGCGGACCGCGACCGGGTGTCCCCGCGACGACGGCGCCGCGCCGGCTACGGGCGTGTCGCGGTGACCGCCGCTCCCGCCGGCTCGGCCGGCCAGTGACGGCCCTCGCCGATGGAACGGATCGGGTTGGCGTGCGCGAGGATGGCCGTGGTCAACGCCTCCACGGGTTCGGCGGGAGCGTGCGGGTTGGTCAGCAGGACGAGGTCGATCTCGCCCAGCTCGGGCAGTCCGGCACCGGCGGGAAGCTCGACGAGGTCCGCGGGCAGCAGGCTGCGGGGAAAGATGGCGACGCCGAGGCCGGCGCGGGTGGCGGCGAGCACGGCGTTGACCCCGCGCGCCGTGCAGACCACACGGTGTCTGATGCCCGCCTGCTCCAGCGCCTGCACGGCCAGGGCCCTGCTGGGGCTGGGCGCCTGGTACACGATGAGCGGCACCGGCCGTTGCTCGTCCCACAGCAGGCCGGTGCCCTCGACGGCGGCCCACACCAGCGGGTCCCGTCGCACCAGCCGGCCCCGTCCGTCTCCGGCGGCCGTCTTCAGAAACGCGACATCGACGTGCCCGGATTCCACGCGGCGTTGCAGCTGCACCCCCTGGGACACCGTGAGGTCCAGGGTGACACCCGGGTTGAGGTGCCTAAAACCCCGCAGGATGCGCGGCACCCGGGTCAGTGCCAGATCGTCGGTCACTCCGAAACGCAACCGGCCGCGCACGCCGGTGCCGCTGAAATAGTCCGTCGCCTGGGCGTGTGCCGCGAGGATCGAGCGGGCGAAACCGACCATCGCCTCCCCGTCGACGGTCAACGTCACGCTGCGGGTGTCCCGGACCAGCAGGGGGCGGCCCACCGCCTGCTCCAGCTTGCGGATGTGCTGGCTCACCGTGGGCTGGCCGAGACCCAGGGCCGCCGCGGCCTGAGTGAAGCTCAGCGATTGCGCCACGGCCAGAAACGTCCGTACCTGCTCCGGCGGAAACATACTCCGAGGCTAGAGCCGACTCATCGTCATTCGCAATGGGAATTATTGGATCGATTCCCTTTCTCAATTGCCGTCGCGGCCCCAACGATGGAAGCGCACACCCGGCCGATGAAGGAGGCATGCCGCGGTGACCAGGGCGGCCGACGGACCCGAACATCCCCACACCCCATCGATACGATCCACCCCACGCACGACCAAGGGCACCGGTGCCGGCGGCAGCGAGCCCGCAAGAGACGACACGGCAACGGAGAATCCCCCCGCCGGCAGGCGGGGCGCCGTGGTCGCCGCGCTCATGCTGGCCATGGCGCTGGCCGCGCTCGACTCCACCATCGTCTCCACCGCCGTACCGCAGATCGTCGGCGACCTCGGCGGATTCTCCTCGTACTCGTGGCTGTTCTCCGGCTATCTGCTCGCCGTGACCGTGTCCCTGCCCGTGTACGGGAAACTGTCGGACGTCTTCGGCCGCAAACCGGTGCTCGTCGTGGGCGCGGCCTGCTTCCTGCTCGGCTCCCTGCTGTGCGCCGGTGCCTGGAACATGGCGGCGCTGATCGCCTTCCGCGTCGTGCAGGGACTCGGCGGCGGCGCCCTCCAGGGCACGGTCCAGACACTCGCCGCCGACCTGTACCCCTTGGCGGAGCGCCCCCGGATCCAGGCCAGGCTCTCCACCGTCTGGGCGGTGTCCGCGATCGCCGGTCCGCTGCTCGGCGGACTCCTCGCCGGCTACGCCGACTGGCGCTGGATCTTCCTGGTCAACCTGCCGGTCGGCTCGCTGGCCCTGTGGCTGATCGTCCGTCACCTCCATGAGCCGGGCCGCCGGCCGGACCGGCGCCCGCCCATCGACTGGGCCGGCGCGCTCACCGTGTTCGCCTGCGGCGGCGTACTGCTCACCGCGCTGGTGCAGGCAGGGGTGGCCTGGCCGTGGCTGTCGGCGCCTTCCCTCGCCCTGTTCGGCACGGGGCTCGCTCTCGTGGCGCTGGTGGTCGTCGTCGAACGGTGGGCCCCCGAGCCCATCATGCCCGGGTGGGTATGGCGCCGCCGCACGATCGCCACCGTCAACCTGGCCCTCGGCGCGCTGGGCCTGCTGGTGGTCGCCCCCAGCCTGGTCCTTCCCCTCTACGCCCAGTCGGTTCTGGGACTGAGCCCGGTGGCCGCCGGGCTCGTGCTGTCCGTCTGGACGCTCAGCTGGCCGATCTCGTCGGCCTTCAGCCAGCACGTCTACCGGCGCATAGGCATCCGCAACACCGCGACGCTCGGCATCGGCGCGGCCACACTGATCCTCTTCGCGTTCCCTTTCCTGCCCTACCCGGGCCGGGCCTGGCAGCCGACGGCCTTGATGCTGGTGCTGGGCGCCGCGCTCGGCCTGTTCAGCCTCCCGCTCGTCGTCGGCGTCCAGTCGGCGGTGGGGTGGTCGCAGCGGGGCACGGCCACCGCGTCCATCTTCTTCTGCCGGCAGACCGGCCAGACCATCGGCGCCCCCCTGTTCGGCGCGATCGTCAACGGGGTGCTGGCGGCCCGGCTCGGCGGCACGAGCGACCTGGACTCGGTGACAGCGTCGATGGACGCCGGAACGGCACCGGAGGCGACCCGGCATGCCATCGCGGACGCCGTGCACGCCGTGTACCTGGGCGCGGGATGCGCCGCGCTCCTGGCGTTCCTGGTCCTGCTGTTCCTGGCGCCGCGCCGCTTTCCTGCCGTCACCGAGTGAGCGACGACGCTCTCGGCGCTCACCCGGCCGCCGTGCCGCGCGCACCGTCGTGGGCCGCGGGGACCTCGCCGGTCATCGGCCGCAAACCCAGCGCGCGGCTGATGCGCGAGGCGGCGACGAACCGCGCGGCCAGGTGGATGACCGCGACCAGGGCGCGGTCGTCGAGGTGGGCTCCGGCCGCGGCCAGGGCGGGCGCCGGGCGGTGAACGCGGCACCGGTGGCCCGGTCACGGTCGGAGTCGCGGTACTGGTGTGCCCCGATCAGACGGGACGGCAACCGCCGCGAGAGCGCCAGGTCGAGGGCCGCGCCGTACCGCGCGTCGAACACCTCCGGTACGTCGGGCGGCGGGTTGCCGGTCATGAAGACGGGGCTCTCCCGGTGGCGCAGGCCGTGGCGCAGTTGTGTCTCCTCGACGGCGAAGCCCAGCCGCACATGTCCGGGCGCGCCGAACGACGTACCCGGCACGGTGACGACGCCGGCGCTCAACAGCCGGTCCGCCACCGCGATGTCGGGCCTATTCCTCGTTTCCCGAGTCGGGCTGCCGCCCGCCGGCCGCCGGTTCGGCATGGTCCTGCCGCGCCGGATCGCGGTGCTCGGGCGGCGTCCGACGGCCCGACACCCCGCCCGTCAGGTAGGAACGGCCCCCGGCCCGGCGCACGCTGACGGACGCCCCGCCGCGCCGGATCGTCCGCTCTTCCACGAGGAGCGCGGGGCCGTCGGCGACATCGCACAGCGCCTCGGTCAGCACTCGGCCGTCGACGTCGTCGAGCGGCGCTCCGGTGACGAGCGTGTACGCGGTGGCGGCGATGTCGGCCGGTCCCGCGGGCTCGGTGCGCCGGGTGCGGGTCCTGAAGGCCGGCCCGTGCAGGATCAGCGGGATGCGCATGTCCGCCGGGTGGACGGTGCCGTGCACGCCGCTGTGGGGCCGGGTTCCGGACGCCCGTGCGTCCAGGGCACGGGCCGGCGGGTCCGCGGGCTCGCGCTGGTCGGCCGGTTCGGTGCGCAGGGTGATGATCAGGTCCGGTGCGAACGGTGAGTCCCCGCTCACGGCCGGCGACAGCGGGAACGCCCCGTCGGGGCAGTGGGCGTCCGCGCAGAAGACGGGTCCCGCCCAGGGCTCCTGGGCGATCCGGGCTGCCATGTCGGCCCGCAGGCGCGGTGCCGTGCCGGGCTCGAAGTAGCCGAAGACGGCGCCGCTGTTGAACGTCGGTATGAACCCGTTCGGGGGCAGCCCGGAGCGTTCGGCGATCAGCTCCAGCGTCTCGGTCAGCTCAAGCGACTCGATGGTCTCGCAGAAGCCGTGGCCGGCGGTGACGATGAGATTGCACTCCCGGCCGGTGTCGAGCACGGCGGAGTGCAGGGCGTGTACGGCCCGGTCGGTTCGGCGGATCGCCTCGGTGCTGGTCGCCGACGTCAACCCGGTGGCGTGGTGGGCGGTGTCGGGCTGCCCGGACCAGAAGACCAGCAGATCGGGAGCCTGCTGCGTGATCGAGACCACCGCTGCGGCGACCGCCCACTCCAGCGCCTCGTCGTCGGACGCGGGGCGCGGCCCCAGGCCCTCGACCGCGGCCCTGACACCGGAGGGAACGGACCGGTGGACCTCGTGCTCGGGGCCGACCGAGGCAATCCTGGTTCCGTGTCCGGCGTCGCTGCCGGGATTGAGCAGGTAGGTGCAGCCGGCCGAGCCGTTGCCGACGACCACGGCGCTGTGGCCCGACCTGCTGAGCCGCTCGGCGACGGACGCCTGCGGCATGGCCCCGGCGCCGCGCAGGCGGCGCACATCGTCGGCGACTGCCGTGTCGATGTGACCCAGCTCGGGATGCCACACCCGGTTTCCGAAGACCCCTGTACGTCCGGGATGGCAACCCGTCGCCAGCGTCGCGGCGTTGGTGCGGGTCAACGCGGGGAAGGCGGCCACGGCGTGGTCGTAGGAGCAGCCCTCGTCGGCCGATCGCGACAGAAACGGGGTGGTGGAGGGATGCAGAGCGGCCGGCCTGAGGCCGTCGATGACCGCGATCAGGGTGAGTGGTGTGGCAGGGATGGTTGTCTCCTTCCTCAGGGGCCACCGCGGGGCGCGCGGCGCCGGTGGCCGTCCGGTTCAGGGGTCGTCGGCACTGCTGCCGCCCTGCGCCGGCGGTGCCAGGCTCAGAGCCGGGAATGGCGCGCGGACCAAGCCGTGGTTACCGAAGGATGAACTATCCAGCTCATCCAATAGCCTAGGATGGACTATCCATTTCCGTGCTAGTCTCCTGGCCGCACCGACAGTCGATCTGTGTTCGCACGGCGAAATGAGGCCCCGTGGTTGCAGCCAAGTCGCCCCTGGTGAGCGGCGAATTCGTCACCCGTGCCCAAGCGGCCCTGCCCAGCCTGGGCGCCACGGACAAGCGGGTCATCGAGCTGATCCTCAGCGACCCCGAAGCGGTCGTACGCGGCTCGGTGACCGAGCTGGCCCACAGGGCGGGCGTCGCCCAGTCCTCCGCGGTCCGTGCCTGCCAGCGCATCGGGTACCGGGGCTACCAGGACGTCAAGCTCGCCATCACCCGCGACCTCGCCCAGCAGGGCGAGCAGGAGCAGGAACTCGCCCACGAAGAAGGGATCGACGGCCGGACCCCGGCCGGCGAGATCCTGGAGCGCATCCTGCGCCGCAGCGGCCGTGCCCTGGTCGACGCGACACAGACCGTCGATCCCGAACTGCTGTCCCTCACCATCGACCGCATGGCGGTGGCCGCGCGGGTCCTCGTCGTCGGGAACGGAACCTCCGCCGCGCCGGCCCACGACGCCGCCTACCGGCTGTCCGCGCTCGGCCTGGTGACGACGTACCCCACCGATGTGATGGCCCAGCACCTGGCCGCACGCCATCTCGACGACACGTGTGTGTGTCTGGTCATCAGCCACACCGGTGCCAGCCGTGAGTCGCTGCGGGCCGCCGAGGCGGCCCGGGCGGCAGGCGCCTTCGTCGTCGCCATCACCAGCTTCACCAAGTCCCCCCTGACCCGCGTCGCGGACGCCGCGCTGATCGCGGGAGCGCCCGAGTATGGCTTCCGACTCGAAGCCATGGCAAGCCGCCTCGCCCACCTGGGCATCGTCGACACACTTTTCGTCGGCATCGCGGTCCGCCGCCCCAAGGCGTCCACCAAAGCACTCGACGTGATGGCCGACATCACCATCGAACACTCCCTGTAGAAGGAACACACCTGTGCCTGCCCACCACGACAACTCCCGAGCGATAGACCTGGCCGTCCTCGACATGGCCGGCACCACCATCGCGGACAACGGCACCGTCGAACGCGCCGTGGACGAGGCACTGTCCCTCGCCGGCCTCGACGCCATCACCCCGCAAACGCTCCGCCCCCTGCGCGGCATGGCGAAGACCGACATGTTCAACCGCCTGACGCCCGACCCCCACAAGGCCGCCGCGGCGCACCGCGCCTTCGTCGACCTCATGCTCAAGGCGGTCCTCGCGGGCGAGCTGACCGCCAGGGACGGGGCCGAGGACGTCCTCGCCGGCCTGCGCGAACGCGGCGTGCGGACCTGCCTCATGACCGGCTTCGACGCCGCGGTCCAGGACGCACTCCTCGAAACCCTCGGCTGGCGCGACCTGATCGATCTCACCGTCGCCCAGTCCGGGACGCTCCGTGGCCGCCCCTACCCCGATCTGATCCTCTCCGCGGTCATCCAGCTCCGCGTCGACGCGGTCCAGCGCGTCCTCGTCGCCGGTGACACGGTCAACGACCTGCTCGCCGGCACACGCGCCGGAGCCGGGCACGTGATCGCAGTCCTCGGCGGAGCGCACGACCGCGAACACCTGCGGACCGCACCGCACACGGCCATCGCGGCCGACCTGAAGGACCTGCTCGGCCACCTTTCCTAGAGCGGGCACGGCGGCGGTCTCCCGCGCACCTGATCGGTGTCCTGGCGGTCGAGGAGCTGAGCCATCCGCCGGTCAAGGTGTCCGCCGACACCCACCGAATGGGTCCCTTGAGTCCCGTGGCCCCGCCCGTCGCCAGGTCGATGATCCCCACCCTGCCGTGTCGGACGTACGCCACCGCGTCCAGGACGCACGCCTCGATGACCCCTACCTCCTCGAGCACCATCGGGCAGCCGCTCGGCGCCCCGGCTGACCGATGGCTTCAAGACGGCGGGGCGCACTACGAGATGGCCCGGAGCCGGCCGTGAGGGTGGCGGAGTCGGTCCATTTCCTGCGCCGTCCGGTCGTCCGCGGGCAGAAAGACGACCAACTGCTGTGCGTCGGCGGTAAGTTCCAGCGTCTCGCGGAGCAGGCGGAGTTCTGGCCCGGCCGGGTGGTTGAGCCGGAGAACTCCGCGCGGCGGGATCGCGTGGCCGTGCAGACGGCGCGTGAAGTCGGCGCCGGCCACGCGGGCGAGCTGCGCGGTGAACCACTCGGCGTTCTCGACGGACGGTCCCCGCCACAGGTCGAAGGCCTGCTCGTCGGCGACCGTGTCCCAGTCGGCGAAGAACGTCCTGGCACGCGGGTCGGTGAAGACGTAACGGGTGAGGTTCGGGCCGTCGGCGTCGAGCAGCCCGGTGCCGCCGGTCAGGGCCGCGAATCCGCCGGTGTGGGCGAGCACGTCGCCCAGCCGGTTGGTCACCATGGCGATGCCCGGCTCCAGGAGCTGGAGCATCTGCCGGACGGGTGGCCGCACGTCCCGGCTCGGTGGGGCGGGCCGGGTGTGGGCGGAACACACACCCCCGGTGATCTTCGCGAGGTAGCGCAGATGGTCGCGCTCCGGCGGGCCGAGACTGAGCGCGTCGGCGAGCGCGTTCACCACGGCCACCGAGGGATTGCGGTCACGGCCCTGCTCGATGCGGGTCAGGTACTCGACGCTGATACCGGCCCGTGCGGCGAGGTCCACGCGGCGCAGCCCCGGTGACCGGCGGCGGCCGTGATCCGGCAGCCCCAGTGACTCGGGCTGGATGCTGTCGCGCCTGGCCCGGATGAAATCCCCCAGTGGCGTGCCCATGAGCCGAGGATACGGCGCCGCCGGCGGGCCGAGGGTGGCCCTGTGAGGGCCAGCCTGAGCACGGTCTGGTTGTGGCCGGGCGCCGGCCCGACCGTGGTGGGCATGAACAACACACACAAGCTGGTGATCGTCGTCGGCAGCGTCCGCGAGGGCCGGTTCGGCCCGGTGGTTGCGGCGTGGGTCGCCGAACAGGCCCGTCTGCACGGTGGTTTCGATGTGGACGTCGTCGATCTCGCCGAGTTCGACGTCCCGTTGACGCTGCCCGCCGTGTCACCGAAGGCCGCCGGCGCCGACTACCCGCGCCCGGCCGGCCTGGCGGGTCTGACGTCGGCCCTGGAGGGCGCCGACGCGTTCATCGTGGTCACACCCGAGTACAACCACAGCTATCCCGCGTCCCTGAAGGCGGCCATCGACTGGCACTTCACCCAGTGGACGGCCAAGCCGG
Source organism: Streptomyces sp. NPDC102462 (assembly GCF_044765425.1). Taxonomy (NCBI): domain Bacteria; kingdom Bacillati; phylum Actinomycetota; class Actinomycetes; order Kitasatosporales; family Streptomycetaceae; genus Streptomyces; species Streptomyces sp. NPDC102462. The sequence continues at coordinate 146,256 of NZ_JBIWKB010000004.1, forward strand.
TCGCGTTCGTCAGCTACGGCGGAGCGGCGGGCGGCCGGCACGCGGTGCTGCACCTGGAGAACGTGCTGACCGAGTTGCACGCCGTGACCGTCCGTGACGGACTGGTGTTCCCGAACTACTTCACCGCCTGGCAGGACGGCCGTCCGCTCGATCCCGCGGCCGCCGGATACGCCAAGACCCTGCTCGACCAGCTGACCTGGTGGGCGGGCGCACTCCACGCGGCACGCGCGTCCGCCCCCTATCCGGCCTGAGGCCCGCGCCGACGGCACGCCGTCCCGGCACGGTGGGCCGCTCACGATCCGTGCGTTCACCCCATGAAGAAATGGTGCTATGAACAGAAGGTGAAGCGATTTTTACCGCCGATACCGGCGGTGGCTCCGCCGTCTCTTCGCAGGTCCGCCGCGTGATCGGGACGGGTCCGCGAGCCAGGACCGCGGGTGGGGTGTCCGGCGGGAGAACCGTCCTGCCGGGCCGGGACCGGCCAGCGGTTCGGGCTCGGGACTCCGCTCCCTGCTGAACCTGGGCAGCGCGGCCGGGCAGGTGTTCGTCGCGCAGGTCCTCATCGTGGTGTTGCTGGTCGCGGCCGGAGTGATCGCCCTCGTGCTGCTCGCGCAGCAGTACAGCACGCGGGAGGCGCAGCAGAAGTCGGTGACCGCCGCCGAGGCGTTCGCGAACTCGCCGGGCGTGGTGGCGGCGCTGGACGGCCGGAATCCCACGGCGGCGCTGCAACCGCGCGCGGAGGCGGCCCGCAAACGGGCGGGTGTCGACTTCATCGTCGTCATGGACACCCACGGGATCCGCTATACGCATCCCTTCCCGGGGGCGATCGGGAAGAAGTTCACCGGCACCATCGGGCCCTCGCTGGCGGGCCGCGTCACCATTGAGCGATCACAGGGCGGACCGCCGCTGCCCGGGGGCAGCGGCCCGGCCATCCAGGCGGTCGTTCCGGTGTTCCGGGACAACGGCTCGATCGCCGGCCTGGTCTCCGCGGGGGTCAAGGTCCAGAACGTGTCACGACTGGCCCGGCAGCAGCTTCCGATCGTCCTCGGCACCGGTGCGGGCGCCCTCGTCGTGGCAACGGCCGGGACGGTGCTGGTCTCCCGGCGGCTGCGGCGGCAGACGCACGGACTCGGGCCGACGGAGATGACACGGATGTACGAGCATCACGACGCGGTGCTGCACGCGGTCCGGGAGGGCGTGCTCATCGTCGCGTCCGACGGGCGGTTGCTGCTGGTCAACGACGAAGCACAGCGACTGCTCGATCTGCCGGCGGACGCGGAGCGGCGGCACGTGGATGACATAGGTCTGGACAGCGGGACGGCGCGGCTGCTGGCGTCGGGCGAGCCGGTCACCGACGGAGTGCACCTGGCCGGGGACCGGCTTCTCGCGGTGAACAAGCGGCCCACCGCCCCGTTCGGAGGGCAGGCGGGCCATGTGGTGACGCTGCGGGACACCACGGAGCTGGCGCAGGTGTCGGGCCGGGCGGAAGAGGCACGGGGCCGGCTGAAACTGCTGTACGACGCCGGAATGCGGATCAGGACCACGCTGGACGTCGTCCGCACCGCGGAGGAACTGGCGGACGTGGCGGTGCCGCGGTTCGCCGACGGTGTCGTCGTCGACCTCCTGGACGCGGTGCTGCAGGGGGGTGACCCGGGCAGCGAGCAGGTGCGGCAGATGCGGCGCACGGCGATCAGCGGCCGGTTCGACGGGCTGCCGCTGACCCCGCCGGGTGAGCCGGTCACGTTCGCGCCGACGACACCGCAAGCGCGGGCGCTGCAGCGCAGACGGGCGGAACGCGAGGCCGATCTGCGGCAGGCGACGGGATGGCAGGCGCACCACCCCGACCTGGCACGCAGGGCGCTGGAGCACGGATGGCACTCCCTGGTCACGGTGCCCTTGCAGGCCAGGGGCGTGGTGCTGGGACTGGCGAGCTTTTGGCGTACGGGGGATTCGCCGGCCTACGCGGAGGAGGACCTGTCGTTCGCGGAGGAACTGGCGGCACGGGCTGCCACGTGTCTCGACAACGCCCGGCGGTTCACGCGCGAGCACACGACGGCCGTCATGCTGCAGCGCAGTCTGCTGCCGCGGGGGCTGCCGCAGCAGAACGCCCTGGACATCGCCTGGCGGTATCTGCCCGCACAGGCGGGGGTCGGCGGGGACTGGTTCGATGTGATCCCGCTCCCGGGGGCGCGGGTCGCGATGGTGGTGGGCGATGTGGTCGGCCACGGTCTGCACGCGGCGGCGACCATGGGGAGGCTGCGTACGGCAGTGCACAATCTCTCCGCCTTGGACCTGCCCCCCGACGAACTGCTGGGCCTTCTCGACGAATTGGTGGCGCAGATGGACGCCGGCGAGAGCGATACGGAGGCCGGTCAGGAGGTCACCGGGGCCACCTGCCTCTACGCGATCTACGATCCGGTGTCCGGATCATGCACCGTCACGCGCGCCGGACACCTCGGCCCAGCCCTGATCCACCCGGACGGCACCGTCACATTTCCGGAGACCCCCCGTCTCACCGCCGCTCGGGCTGGGCAGCGGTCTCCCCGTCGAAGCCGCAACCCTCCAGCTGCCGGAGGGCAGCCGGCTGGTCCTGTTCACCGACGGACTGGTTGAGGACCGTCATCGAGACCTCGATGCGGGCCTGCGGGTGCTGCGGGATGTTCTCGCCCAGCCCCATCGAGCCCCGGAAGAGACGTGCCGGGCGGTGGTCGAGGCGCTGCTGTCCGGGCACCCCCGGGACGACGTCGTCCTGCTCGTCGCTCGCACCTGCGTCGTCAGGCCCGACCAGGTCTGCGAATGGGACATTCCCTCCGACCCGGCGGTGGTTTCCCGTATCCGTTCCGACGTCGGCCGCCGGCTGGAAACCTGGGGCCTGGCCCAGCTCGCCTTCGCCACCGAGCTGATCACCAGCGAGTTGGTCACCAACGCCATCCGGTACGGCACCCAGCCCATCCGGCTGCGCCTCCTGCACGACCGCGACCTCGTCTGCAAGGTCTCCGACGGCGCCGGCACCTCGCCGCATCTGCGCCGGGCGGCCACCACCGACGAGGGCGGCCGTGGTCTGTTCCTGATCGCCCAGTTCGCCCAGCGCTGGGGGACCCGCCACACGGCCCACGGCAAGATCATCTGGACCGAGCAGTCCACCGACGGCGGCGCCACGGCACCCGGCGACGACCTGGCCGACGCGCTCCTCGATCACTGGGACGAATGAAGTGCCGCCCCGTCGCCACGGCCGGCCATGCGGGTGAGGTGGGACTTGACGCTGCCCTCGGTGCGGCATCGCCCTCACCCGCCCCGACGGCGACTCCCGGCTGACCGCCCTCGACTCGACCTGCCGGCACCAGCCCGCTGAGGTCACCGCTCGGAGTGTTCGGACCGAGAGGGGGCCGTCGGGAGCGACCACCGCGATGCCGACGGCCTGCGACCGCACACTCCGACGCGGCGAGGTGTGCCCTCGGGGAGCGGCGCCCGCGGGCTCGGCCGCCCGTGCCGATCCGCACACGTTGCACGCACGGCTCGACGTGTCTGATCCTGGAGGCAGACCGGCCCTTCGCTTTCCTGCCGTTCGTGCCGCTGGTGCCGGTCGTCCGGAGGTGGGTCCGTGACTGAGGCGACCGGCAGGGTGGCACTGGTGACCGGGGCCAGCAGCGGGATCGGCGCGGCCACCGCGCGCCTGCTGGCCGCCCGGGGCATGCGGGTGGCGGTCGACTACCTCCACAACGGCGCGGCGGCCGAGGAGGTCGTCGCCGGCATCGAGGCCGCGGGCGGTCGGGCCATGGCCGTACGGGCCGATGCGCGCGATCCGGCGGCGGTCGAGAACATGATCGAGCAGGTCCAGGCAGCCTGGGGCGGTGTCGGTGTGCTCGTGAACAATGCGCTCACCCCGTACGCGATCAAGCCGTTCAGGGACATGACCTGGGAGGAACTGGGCCGCAAACTCGACGACGAGATGCGCGCCGCGTTCACCGTCACCAAGGCCGTCCTGCCCGCCATGACCGACCAGGGCTGGGGACGCATCATCTTTCTCGGCACCGGCCTCAGCCGGCGGCCCCGGGCGGGCATGATCGCCCTGGGCACGGCCAAGGCCGCCCTCGCGCAGTTCGCCCGGTACCTCGCCCAGGAACTGGGCCCGCAGGGCATCACCGTCAACGTCGTCGAGCCAGGCCCGGTCGAGGACACCCGGATGGCACATGTGCCGGACGAGGAACACAAGCGGCGGCAGATAGCCGCCACCCCCCTGGGCCGGCTGGCACACCCGGAGGACGTCGCACACGCCGTCGCCTTCTACGCAAGCGAGGACAACGCCTTCATGACCGGCACCACGGCCGCGGTCAACGGCGGGATGGCCATGTACTGACGCCCCGCCGGCCTCGTGCACCGGGACCAACGTCGACGAGGGCATCCACGTGGTACTCGCCCGGCACACCGCCGGAGTCCGGCAAGGCCGGCGTCACCGCCGGCCAGGCACACCGCTCCCATAACGCCCGTATCCACCACAGGCGTTGAAAGAAGGGGATTCCCATGAAGTTCGCAGTGATCGGCGGGACCGGGCTGATCGGGTCCCGTGTCGTGGAGAACCTGAACGCGGCCGGGCACCAAGCCGTCCCGCACTCCCTGTCCACGGGGGTGGACCTCATCACCGGCCAAGGGCTGGAAGCAGCCGTGGCGGACGCCGATGTCGTCGTCAACCTGACGAACTCCCCGACCTTCGACGATGCCTCGCTCGGATTCTTCCGGACCTCGATGGACAACCTTCTCGCCGTGAGCGAGAAGGCCGGCGTCGGGCACTTCGTCATCCTTTCGATCGTCGGCGTGGACCGGGTGCCCGAACTGGTCTACTACCGCGCGAAGGTGCTTCAGGAAGACCTCCTCAAGGCCGGTCCGATCCCGTATTCCATCGTCCGGGCCACACAGTTCATGGAGTTCATGGACGCCACCCTGTCGATGACCGCCGACGGCGACACCGTCCGGCTGCCGCGCACGCCCATCCAGCCGATCGCCGCGGCGGACGTCGCCGGCTGTGTCGCCGAGGTCGCCGCGGGAAGCCCCCTGAACGGGGTCCTCGACATCGCCGGGCCCGATGTCTTCCCCCTCGACGAACTCGGCCGTCTCACCCTGAGCGCCCAGCGCGACAGCCGCTCCGTCATCACGGATGACACCGCCGGCATGTTCGCAGCCGCCCACGGCGATGTCCTCACCGCTCCCAAGGGCGCCCGCATCGCCCCCACCCGCTACACCGACTGGCTGTCCTGACCGCTGCCTCGGCAGGGAACGGGCGGCGGCACACCACGTTTTCGGATGCCCCATGATGGAGGGCATGACGAACGGCATGTCCCCGCCCGGGGCGGCGGCGCGCCCTGGGCCGCCGCACCTGACCGGCCTGACCGAGCCGGCCGACCGTCCCTGCCATGTGTCCGAGCATGTGTGGGCCGGACTGCTGGAGGCCGGCTGGGCCGCACGGCTGCGGTCCGAGGACGGCGAAACCCGGTTCCGGCTGCACTATTACGGGGAGCGGTTCGAGGACCTGATCGTCGGTGACACATTGCCCGCGCTGGTGTACGCGGTCACCGAGCCGGGCCGGCGGATCCTGCTGTTCGACGGCGCGGCGCACGGCCATGACGCCATGTTCTGCGACCAGTGGGACGAAGACGCCCTGCGCACGCGCCGCGCCGACCAGGTGTACGTCGACGCCGACGGCGAGGACACCTTCGAGCTGGTGGTGTGGGTCGGCTACAACATCGACTGGGAGGAGGAGCGGGAGTCCTTCGTGGACGCCGACGCTCCCGGCCTCGTCACGCTCGTCGACGGCCGTCGCATCCCCTTCGAGGCCGCCCGGCACGCCGCCTTCGACGCGCTGTCCCTGTTCGCCACGAACGCCCGAGGACGGGCCGTCGACATCCTCTCGGAGGAACTGGCCTGACCGGCACCCGCCCAGCCGTCCGGGTTCTTGCGGCCGACCTGTTCGAGTGGCGGCCCCCGCGGTGCTGCGTCGCCTCGATGACGGCACGGGGTACCGCATTGTGAAGGTGTTCCATGACGTTCACACGCTCACGGACCAGCTCACGGCGAGCGGGTGGCGGGTCCGCGTCCGCCTGCTGGCCGGCAACTTCATCGGCATCGCGGAACCGCCGGCCCCGGTTGTGTGAGGTCCCGCTCGGCCGTGAGGTCCCTTGCCGGGTTTGGCGGTTGCCGCTGATCCACCGAGAATCGCTCCAGGGTGCGCCCCGAAGCGTGGGGGTCACGACCGGAAGGGCAGGAAGCGATGGTCGCGTATGTCATCGTCCCTGGGATCGACGGCTCGGACGAGAGGCACTGGCAGAGCCTGTGGGAACACCGGTGGGGAGCCTCAGCGGTGCGGATCGCACCGGCCTCGTGGAGCACGCCGGACCTGTCGGACTGGGTCGCCGCGGTCCACACGGCCTACCAGAGCGCTGCTCGGCATGACGGCCAGGTGGCGTTGGTGGCGCACAGCCTCGGCTGCTGGGCGGTCGCCCAGTGGCTGGACGGGGTGCGACCCGAGTCGGTTGTGGCGTTCCTGGTCGCGCCGCCCGATCCCCGAGGACCGGCGTTCCCGCGCCAGGCCGCATCGACGTTCCTCGACCTGTCCGCTCGCCCCTTGCCGTGCCGGAGCCTGATGGTGGCCGGCGACGACGACCCCTACTGCGACCCGGCGACGTCCGCCTCGTTCGCGCAAGGGTGGCAGGCCCGAGGGCATCTCCTCGCAGGCCACGGCCACATCAATTCCGACAGCGGCCTCGGCGACTGGCAGGCCGGCCAAGAACTCCTCCGCACGCTCCTTCACGGCTGAGACGCCCGAAGACCGGCGCCGTGAACCGGCGCCGGTTCATCGAGATCGGCGGCGGGACCAACCGCGCTAACGTCCGCTACGACCACGGGCGTCGACTCGGGACCGGGCGCCGGGCTGTCACCGGTCGCGCGCCAGGGAGAGGAGTTCCGCGAACAGGCCCCCGGCGTGTGCCAGTTCCTCGTACGTGCCCTGTTCGGTGACCCGGCCCTTGTCCATGACCAGGATGCGGTCGGCGAGCCGGGTGTTCTCCAGTTGGTGGGTGACGACGATCGTCATGCGTTCGGCGGCGATCCGCCTGATCTGAAGGAAGACGGCGTGCTCACCGCGGGCGTCCATCTTTATCTATTGCTGTCAAGTATCGGTCCGATTCAGCTGGCACGATTGCTTCCAGGCACGTTAGGCACGATCCCGGGTCACGGTGGGGTAGTCCGTGTATCCCTCCGCACCACCGGCGTAGTACGTGTCGCGGTTGCCGGCGGCGAGAGGGTGGCCGTGGGTGAACCGATCGACGAGGTCCGGATTGGCGATGAAGGGAGCACCGAAGGAAACCGCGTCAGCCAACTTTCGTTCGAGCAGCTCGTTGCCGGTCGCCTGCGTGAAGCCGGAATTGGCGATGACGGCACCGCGGTAGTGGGTGCGGAAGCGGGTGAACGCGGTGAAGGTGTCGTCGGTGCCCGTGTCGGGTTCCGGCCCCACGAGGTGGAGATAGGCCAGGTCGGTGTCGTTGAGGCGCTTGAGGAGCAGGTCGTAGTCGGTCAGCATCTCGGCGTCCGCGGTGAAGGCCGGCTCGCGACGCCAGTAGGGGGACAGTTTGACGCCGATGCGGTCGCTGCCCCACACGCTGCTGACGGCATCGACGACGTCGAACAGGAACTGGGCCCGCTTCTCACTGCTGCCACCGTAGGCGTCGGTGCGCTGGTTCAGGCGGGGGTTGAGGAACTGGGCCACGAGGTGGGATGCCTGCGCGTGGATCTCCAAGCCGTCGAAACCGGCGCGCAGAGCGTTGGCGGCGGCCTGCCGGTAGGTGTCGATCGTGGTGGCGATATCCGCCGCGGTCAAGGCGCGGGGCGTGACCGTGTCCTTCGGGCCGTCGGGAGTGAAGGACATCTCCTGGGGGTTGATCGCCGAGGGGCCGGCGGGGAGGCGGCCACCGAGGTGGTCGGGATGGGACACGGCGCCGACGTGGCCGATCTGCGAGATGATCCTGCCTCCCGCGGCGTGCACGGATTCGGTGACCTTGGCCCAGCCGGCGATCTGAGCGTCCGTGTAGACGCCGGGGACGTTGACGAAGCCGATCGCGTCCGGGCTGACCCAGGTTCCTTCGCTGATGATCAGGCCGGCGCCGGCACGCTGCGTGTAATAGGTGGCGTGCAGGGCGGTGGGGGCCAGTTCCGCGTTGGTGGCCCGGGAGCGCGTCATGGGAGCCATGACGACGCGGTTGGGCAGTTCGAGCGCGCCCAGTCGAACGGGCCGCAGGAGGGGCTGGGTGCCGGATGCCGAAGTCGGGTCGGACATGAGGATCTCTTTCGTGACGTAAGGTGCTCGTCGCGGACGCGGGGAGTACGAGCGGCTGGGTGGGATCAGTCCTGCTTGAGGGCGTGGAGGCCGGACAGGGGCCCGCCGAGCTGGATGAGGCGGCCTCCCTCGCGCAGCGTTCCGAGGTCGACGGGCGCGAAGCCGAACTGGGAGGCCAGGCCCGTTACGGTGTTCTTGGCATCCGTGTCGTCGCCGGCCAGGAACAGCACCTGACGCCCGGCCTCGTGGCGGGGATCGGGTGCGATGAACTGCGCGAAGAGGGCGTTGAAGGCCTTCACCACGCGCGCGCCGGGAAGCAGGGAGGCCACGTATTCGCTTCCGGTGAGATCGCCCAGGTTGGCGATCTTCACGTTCGGGGGAGGGGAGTCGAACTGGTTGGTGGCGTCGATGACGACGGTCCCGTCCAGGGGAGGGAGTTGGGCGGCGACGTCGGGGACTTGCGGCCAGCCGACCGCGAGCACGACGAGGTCTGCGACAGCAGCCTCGGCGGGGGTTGCGGCCGTCGCGCGTGCGCCGAGATCCTTCACCAGCGGAGCCAAGGAGGCGGGTCCTCGGCTGTTGCTGAGCACGACCTCGTGGCCGTGCCGGATCGCGTGCCGGGCGATGGCCTGGGCGATGGTTCCGGCTCCAAGCGTTCCGATCTTCATCAGGCCACCCCCTGCCCGGGGTTGGCCGCCTGCGGTGTGGTGAGCAGGACGGTCCCGGTCTTGGCCGGGCGGCGGGCGTGTTCGATGGCCGCCTTGAAGTCGGCGAGGTCGTAGCTGGCCGCGACTTCGAGCAGGTCCGGCGTGTTCCGTGCCAAGTCCAGGGCGAAGACGACGTCCTGGGCCCGCTCCTTCGGGGGGCGGCTCATCCACTGCAACACGGTCACGCCCTGAACGGTCAGCGACCGTTGGATGAGTGGCAGCCGCTCCAGCGGGGTGGTGCCGGAGCCCAGTTGCCCGTAGGAGATGAGGGTGCCGCCGTCGGCGAGCAGCTCGGCGAGGTCCCGGGTCATGGCACCGCCGACGCAGTCGAGGACGACCCGAATCCCCTGCTCGCCGGCTTCGTGACGGACCTGCTCCCGCCAGTCGTCGTCGCAAGTCGCGATCACGGGCAGCGTGGGGTACAGCGTTCGCATCTTCCGGGCACCGGATGCGCTGCGTACGAGGTTGATCAGGGGCAGGTCGTGCCGGACTGCGGCCGCGCTGACCAGCCGGCCGACGGAGGAACCGGCGGCCGTCTGGAGGACGGAGCCCTGCTGGCCGCGCAGGGCACTGTCCAGCGCGCGGTACAGCATGCGCAGCGTCAGAGGATTGACCAGCATCAGGGCCGCGGTCTCGTCGCTGACCTCATCCGGCACCGCCACGGCCCGGTCGGCCGCGACCACGACATACTCGGCCCACGTCCCCGGCGCCGGGAAGACCGCCACGCGCTGACCGGGACCGAGTGTGTGCACGTCCGGCCCGACGCTCTCGATGACCCCCATCCCCTCCACCCCGGGAGTTCGGGCGCCCGACTGCTGTTCCGGGAGTTCCGGCAGTCCCTCCACACCGGCCAGATCGCCCAGATGGACGGGCCGGACCCGCATGCGAACCAGAACCTGCCCGGCGCCGGGACGCGGTCGCTCGGGCTCCTCCCTCAGCGTGAGTACCTGTGCGGGTTCTCCCTGCCGGGTGTGCACCACGGTGCGCATGGCTCCTCCCATCTATTAATGTTGGACAACATTAAAATAATGATGAGGGGTAACCTTGAAAAGGTCAAACACAGTCGAGGCGGGAGGGCGGACATGCCACGGATCACCAAGGAAGACAAGGCCAGGAATCGGCAGAACATCGTCGAGGCGGCCGGGCGCATGTTCCGCGCGCAGGGCATCGACTCCGTCGGGATCGCGGACCTGATGAAGGAAGCGGGCCTGACCCACGGCGGCTTCTACAACCACTTCGCATCCAAGGACGACCTGGCCGCCGAGGTGTGCAACGCCTCGTTCGCGGCGTCTTTGGGCGTCCTGGAGCAGGCCGTCGAGGAAGGGGACGATCCCGCCGGCCCACCGCTGAGGCGAGTGGTGGACGACTATCTCTCGGTCGCCCACCGCGACGCTCCGGACGGCGGCTGCCCCTCCGCCTCCCTGGTCACCGACGCCGGGCGGCACAACGACACGATCCAGCGCTCGTACGCAGCCGGCGTGGAAGGGTACCTCGCGGGCTTCGCCGCAGAACTCACCCGTGAGCAGGATGGGGAGATCACCCCGCAGCAGGCGCGGGACCGGGCGGTGCTGCTGCTCAGCAGGCTGGTCGGGGCGATGGTGCTCGCCCGAGCGGTCCGCCACGTCCGGCCCGAACTGTCCGACGAGATTCTGCGGACCTGCCGCGCCCACGCTCTCGACTGATCAGCTTGGGTGGCACGGCCACGGCGGCGTGCCGAAAGGACGCTTCCTGACCACTGCGCGACTGGGCACCAATCGAACGCGCTCGCTTTCGGACGTGCTGGGGGCCTTGAAACGCAAGGGCTCGAACGCGTGGACGCTGCGAGGGGGCCGTCGGGGGACGGCGGGGCTTGGCCGAATCGCCGCTGCCTGAAACCGGTGTGGCCGACGAGGTGCCCGACGGCTGATCGGCTCACGGTGATCGGGATCCGGCGGCCAAGGATGTTTCAGCGGCTGCCGGTGTGGTCGGCGGCTGCGGAGGCGTCCTCGGTGGCGGCCCAGGCGGCCAGCAGTTGCAGCGCGTCGTGGGCCGGGGTGTGCGGGGCGGCGCTGTACGCGGTCAGGGTCAGGCCGGGCTGCGCGGGCAGTTCCATGGCGTCGAAGTCCAGGGTGATCTCACCGACGGCCGGGTGCCGGAAGCCTTTGCGGCCGGTGTGGTGCAGGCGCACATTGTGCTTGGCCCACGCGGTGCGGAACTCCTCGCTGCGGGTGACCAGTTCACCGATCAGTCCGGTCAGGTCGCTGTCGCCGGGAGCCCGTCCGGCCTCGGTGCGCAGCAGGGCCACGGTCGTGTTCACGGACTGTTCCCAGTCGGGGAAGAAGTCACGGCCGTGCGGGTTCAGGAACTGGAAGCGGGCGATGTTGACCGGGCGCGGGGCGTCATCGGTGAACAGCGGCGCGTACAGGGCTCGGCCGAGGCGGTTGACGGCGAGGATGTCGAGGCGTCCGTTGCGGATGAAGGCAGGGGAGCCGGTCATGGAGTCCAGGACGCGCAGGACACTGTCCGGCAGCGGGCCGCGGGTGCGTCTGGTACGGCGGGCGGGACGCCTGGCGACGGCGCGGGCCAAGTCGTAGAGGTGTGCGCGCTCCGCCTCATCCAGCTGCAGGGCGTTCGTGACGGCGTCGAGGACTTCCTCGGAGGCCCCGGCGAGGTGACCGCGCTCCAGGCGGACGTAGTAGTCGACGCTGACGCCGGCGAGCATCGCGACCTCCTCGCGGCGCAGCCCGGGCACGCGCCGGTTGCCTCCGTAGGCGGGCAGCCCAGCCTCCCGCGGGGTGATCTTCGCGCGGCGGGAGGCCAGGAACGCGCGGATGTCGCTCTCGGTACTCACGTCCTCCAGGCTAGGCGGGCGGGCGCAGACGAGGGGGGTTCTGTCAGTACCTGGAACAGCCGTGCCTTCCATCCGCGCATGACCTGAGGTTTTCTCGGTGGTGGCCGCTGCGGCGGCTCCCGGCGGACACCCCGGGGGAGAGGCTTCGGACTGCCCGGACGGGCACCCGGCCCCAGAGTGGGAATGCCCGGTTCCACCATTTTTGCGAGTGAAGGAGTCACCCGATGGCGAAGCAGTCCGCACCCCAGGAGCTGGCCGGCATCGCGCCCAAGCTCGTCGAGGTCACCAATGACGTCCTGTTCGGCGACGTCTGGGAGCGGCCCGGGCTCTCCCCGCGGGACCGCAGCCTGGTCACCGTGAGCGTGCTCGCCGCGCTCTACCGCGGTGAACAACTCGGCTACCACCTGCGCGTGGCCCTGGAGAACGGGCTGAGCGTGGCGGAGCTGTCCGAGGCGATCACGCACCTCGCCTTCTACGCCGGCTGGCCCAACGCCATGACCGCGACCACCCTGCTCAAGCAGATCACCGACGAGCAGGCCGGCGCCTGACGCGCGGCCTGCGACCAGGAGCCCGATCATGGAATTGTTGACCAAGCAGCCGACGATGAAGCTGCCCGCCCAGTGGTTCACCGGCGACGCCTGGGCCGATGTGATCTACCGCGGTGAGGAACCCTCCCGTGCCCGTGCGAACGCGGTGCGCTTCGCGCCCGGCGCCCGGACCGCCTGGCACAGCCATGGCCTGGGGCAGACCCTCTACATCGTCGAGGGCATCGCCCTGATCCAGTCCCGCGGCGGCACGATCCTCCAAGCCCACCCGGGCGACGTGATCTGGACGCCGCCGGGCGAGGAGCACTGGCACGGCGCCGCCCCGGACCACTTCATGACGCACATCGCGCTCTGGGAGACCGACGAGGTCGACTGGCTCGAACACGTCGGCGAGGACGAGTACACCGGCCCGCGCACCAGCACCCGCCGCTGATCCGAACCGGCAACGCCCAATCGGGCGGCAGCCGGCTCGGACGGCGGCTGCCTCGCCGGCTCGCCCACCACGCGGGCCATGCGGGTCGGGCCGGTACTGCCCGCCGCGGACGCCGCCGAAGCGCATCGGCTCCTGGACTCCGGCGGCGTACGTGGAGGCCGTCGCGTGAACGAGCAGGCGACACTTCCGCTCGGTACCCACTCGACCACAAGCCAAGGCCGACGTGTCGGCAGGTGTCTCGGCGATGACGTCGTGCGGGGCGTCCTCCGGTCAGGAGAACTGGATACCTCCGTCGATCATGACCGACTGCCCGGTCATGTAGTCGGAGTCGGGGGAGGCCAGATAGGAGACGAAGGAGGCCACGTCCGAGGGCTCCTCGACCCGGCCGAGGGCGATGGCCTCCGCGTACTTCTTGATGGCCCGGCCCTTGTCCAGGCCCTCGGCTTCGGCCAGTTTCTCGTCGATCAGGTCCCACATGGCGGTGCCGACGATGCCGGGGCAGTAGGCGTTGACCGTGATGCCGTACCTGGCCCATTCCATGGCCGCGGCCTGAGTCAGGCCGCGGACGCCCCACTTGGAGGCGGAGTACGGGCCGAGCAGCGCGAAGGGGCGGTAGGCGACGATCGAGGCGGCGCCGATGATCTTGCCGCCGGTGCCCTGCGCGATCATCTGCCGCGCCGCGGCCTGGTACGAGAGGAAGACACCGCGCAGGTTGACGGCCATGACCTGCTCGAACTCCTCCACTTCGGTGTCCAGCAGCGAGGTGACGCGGGCTATGCCGGCGTTGGCCACGAAGACGTCGACGTGACCGAAGTGTCCGGCTGCCTCGCGTACCAGCGCGTCGATCTGTTCCTTGCTGGTCACGTCCGTGTCCACGGCGAGGGCCCGGCGGCCCTGCTTCTCGACGGCGGCCACCACCTGGTCGAGTTCGTCGCGCATGGCGGGCAGGTCGGCGACGACGACGTCGAGACCGTCCTTGGCCAGCCGCTCGGCGATGCCACGGCCGATGCCGCGGGCCGCTCCGGTGACGATGGCGGTGCGGGTGGTCATGAGGGCTCCTCCGTGGGTGCTGGTCGGTTCTCTTCCCAGGGTGCGCTCGGCCGAGTGGGGGCGCGCCCGCTGTGCGGGCCCAGCTCGCCCATCGGATGTGCGGCAGGTCCTGCCCATCAGAGTGGGCCCGTCGGGGGCCGCCGACTTTTTCAATGTGGAACACGCGGCGCCGTGCCGCCGCTCCGGCGTCGATCAGGGATCTCGCCGTTGCTGTCGGGGATCTTGCGTCCACGCCCTGCGTTTGTAATATGTCCGAAACACTCCTGTCGGAGGCGCCATTTCCCATGGACAGCAAAGTGCGGGAGCGGAACATCGCGCGGGCGCGCCTGAAGTTCCTGGAGGGCGCGGAATCGCCGCCGCCGATCGTGCCCGACACTATCCGTGACTCCTGGCAGCGTTCGAAGTACCTGGGAGTCGCCATCGATCAAGTGGTCGTTCCCTACCAGCCGGACTACGACCGGGAGAGCCGCCTGGTGCGGGCCGCGGCGCCCGTACTGGACCGGCTTGAGCAGACACTGACGGGTTCGGACGCCTGTGTGATCGTGACCGACCGGAACGGGTGGGTGCGTGATCGACGGGTGGGGGAGATGCGGCTGTCGGCCCATCTGGACCGGGTCCATCTGGCGCCGGGATTCAGCTACGCCGAGCGATTCGTCGGCACCAACGGCATCGGGGTCGCCCTGGAAGAACGCCGATCCTCCGTGGTGCTGGGCACCGAGCACTTCAACGAGCGCCTGCAGCAGGTCTCCTGCGCCGCCTCCCCGATCCGCAATCCGATCAGCGGTCGGGTGGAGGGCGCGTTGAACCTGACCTGTTGGAACGGCCCGGTCAGCTCGCTGATGGCCGCCCTGGCCCGGGAGGCCGCCGCCGACGTCGAGCGGGTGTTGTACGAGATGAGCACCTCGTACGAGCGTGCCCTGCTGGAGGCGTTCCGGTATGCGACGCACTACGGCGACCGGCCCGTGCTCTGCCTCGGCCAGGATCTGCTGCTCGCCAACTCCGCCGCCGCGGCTCGGCTCACCGCCGGCGACCACCGCCTGCTGCACGAGGCCGCCGCCGAACTCGGCCATGCGCCCCGCACCCGCCGCAGGGTGCGACTCACCGGCGGCCGGTCCGTCCTGGTGCGCTGCCGGCAGGTGGACAGTACGGCGGGCCCGGCCGGCTATCTCCTGGACCTGGTCTTCGAGGACGCTCCGGACGACGACGTCCCGTCCCGCGCGGGCTCAGGCGGCGGTGGACGCGGACAGGAGCGCGGACACGGACCCGGCGCGGCCGTCGGCAGCAGGCCCTGCCCCCTGCCCGGACTGGTCGGGACCGACCCGGCGTGGAACACCGCCGCCCATGGCGCCGTACGGTGCGCCCGCGACCGTGTGCCCTTGCTCGTCTACGGCGAGCCAGGGACGGGCAAGTGCGCGCTGGCCCGCGCCACACACGCGGTCACCGGTGCGGCGACGGCTCCGGTGGTCATCGACGCCGCGGACCCGCCCGGCGGCGCCGCCCGGGGCTCCGGCGCGGGCGACATCCCGGCGCCGGGCGACGCACCCGCTTCGGCCGGCGTCCGCGACCCGGGGGACACGGCCGACGCGGGCGGTTTGGCGCACACCCTGCGCTCCGTGCCCGCCGGTCCCGGCCGGGCCCTGGTGCTGCGGCACCTCGACTCCGTGACACCCGCCGACGCCCCGGCCGTCGCCGGGGCATTGGCCGCCGCCGCGGCGCGGGGAACCTGGGTCGTGGCGACACTGGGCCGGGCCGCCACGATCCCGGACACACTGCTGCACTGCTTCACTGAGGCGGTCACCGTGCCGCCGCTGCGGCACCGCGTCGCCGACCTTCCGGCGCTGGTCGAGTCCCTGCTGCGGCGTACCGGCGCGGGCGTGCGGTGCGCGCCCGACGTGCTGCCCCTGCTGCGCCGGCAGGACTGGCCGGGCAACATACGGCAGTTGGAGACCGTCCTGCGCGGGGCCGCCGCCGGCCGGCGTACCTACCGCATCGAAGCCCGCGACCTGCCCCCGTCCCTGCACACCGCGACCCACCGCGCACTGAGCGCCTGGGAGGCAGCGGAGCGCGACACCCTCGTCGAAGCGCTGCTGGCGGCCGACGGCAACAAACTGCTGGCGGCGCAGCGGCTCGGTATCTCCCGGACGACGATCTACCGCAAGATGCGGGCCTACGGCATCACGCTGCCCACCCGTCCGTGACGCCCGCGCGTTGTCGTCCACATGGGGCGATGGTGCGTTGCCTGTCGGACGCGGTGGTGTCGTGTCCGGTCGCGGGTCGGAACCTCTCCGTGGTGTGGCGGGTCGTCGGCCGGGTGCGGCTGCGTCGTGGCTGGTCGCGCAGTTCCCCGCGCCCCTTTGGGGCGCTGCCACAGTGGCGTGTTGACGTGACGTGCGTTTGAAACCGCCTTGGCACAGTGGCGTAAAAAAGTTCTGCTCAAGCGATTGACCAGTGTGGGAGGCGCCCGTAGCATCCCTGCTCAAACGTTTGATCAGGAGGATTGATGCAAGGTCGTGTCTTCTTTCAGCCACCCGAAGGATGGGTCGGGGACGTCATCCCCTTCGCTCGGGAGGGCGAGCTGAACCTCTTCTATCTGCACGAGCGGCGCGAGATCCCGAAGCCGGGTACCTCGTGGTCGCTGGCGGTCACCCGCGACCTGCTGACCGTCGAGGACCGCGGCACGGCCCTGCCGCACGGTACGGACGACGACGCCGACTTCAACGCCTACACCGGAAGCGTGGTCCGTGACGCGAGCGGCACCCACCACCTCTTCTACACCGGGCACAACCCGGCGATCCTGGGCGCCGACGGAACCCCCCTCCAGGTGGTGATGCATGCCACCGGCGACGGTGACCTCACCTCCTGGACCAAGCACCCCGAGCACACCTTCGGCGCGCCGGCGGGGTACGAGTCCGGCGACTGGCGCGACCCGTTCGTCTTCTTCGACGAGCGGCGTGGGCTGTGGCGGATGCTGATCACGGCCCGCCGCACCGACGGGCCCGAACGCCGCAGGGGGTTGATCGCCCAGTACGAGTCGAGCGATCTGCTCACCTGGAAGGAGGCCGCGCCCTTCTGGGACCCGCGCCGCTATGTGGCGCACGAATGCCCCGAGGTCTTCTCCATCGGCGACTGGTGGTACCTGGTCTACTCGGAGTTCTCCGACGCCTTCGCCACCCGGTACCGCATGGCGCGCAGCCCGGAAGGGCCCTGGATCACTCCTGAGCGCGACACCCTGGACGGGCGGGCCTACTACGCGGCCAAGTCAGCCGCCTGGGGCGATCGGCGGATCTTCGCCGGCTGGATCGCCGGCCGGGAAGGAGACAGCGACGACGGCGCCTGGCAGTGGGCGGGCACCCTGTCCCTGCTGGAGGCCGGCCAGAACGCGGACGGCACCCTCGCCTTCGCGCCGCCCCCCGAGATCCTCGACAGCTTCGACGAGGAGGTGTCCGCCGGCCTCGGGCCCACCGCCCTGTCGGCACCCGACGGACACCGCTGCGCCGTCGGCGCCGGGACACTGCCCGAACAGTACCTGCTGCGCGCCGAGTTCACCGTCACCGCGGACACCGCCGAGTACGGCCTGCTGCTGCACGCGAGCGCGGACGGGGACCGCGGGTATGTGATCCGGCTGGAGCCCCGGCGCGGCCGGATGGTGCTGGACCGGTGGCCGCGCCGACGCACGGGTGAAGCCCAGTGGCAGATATCCGGCGATGTCCCCCACCTGATAGAACTCGAACGGCCGGCCGACCTGAGCGCCGGCCGCCACACCGTCGAGGTCCTGGCCGAGGGCGATCTGGCCGTGATCGTCCTGGACCGCCAGGTGTGCCTCAGCACCCGGTTGTACGACCTGCGCGGCGGCCGGGCGGGGTTCTTCGTCACCGACGGAACGGCCGAACTGCGCGCTCTGAGCGTGCGGGTGCGGGGCGATCGCCCATGACGACCCCGC
The DNA here is from genome assembly GCF_044765425.1 of Streptomyces sp. NPDC102462. Lineage (NCBI taxonomy): Bacteria > Bacillati > Actinomycetota > Actinomycetes > Kitasatosporales > Streptomycetaceae > Streptomyces > Streptomyces sp. NPDC102462. The sequence continues at coordinate 164,084 of NZ_JBIWKB010000004.1, forward strand.
CCACGTACTCCCCGTACGCACCGCAGCCCGGAGGAAGGCCATGAGAAGGGCGCTTCCCACGGCCGTCATGGCGCTGGCCCTGTCCCTGCTGCTCACGCTGTCCGGCTGCGCGACACGCAGCGGCGGCGTCGCTCCCACCGACGTCGCCCCGGCCGGAGCGGTGAAACCCCGCGAGATCACCTGGCTGCTCTCCCGCCCCGCCGACGGCGCCGTCATCAGGACCATGCGCGGTCTCGCCCAGGAGTACGCCGCCGCGCATCCGGGATTCAAGCTCAACTTCATCACCACACCGGACCGCCCGTCGTACATCCAGAAGTACGAGACGCTGGCCGCCGCCGGCAAACTGCCGGAACTGTTCGACACCGACGCGACCCCGTTCGCCCGCAGGCTCGCCCGCGCGGGCCGGATGATGGACGCCGCCGCACTCCTGCGCAGCCTCGGCCTCTACGACACATACCGGCCGGCCGCGCTGGACTACCAGCGGTTCGACGACGGCTCGCTGTATCTGATCCCCTTCGAGTACCAGGCGGAGTACTTCTTCTACAACAAGGCACTCCTGCGCAAGGCCGGCATACGGGTCCCCGCGTCGCTGGACGACTTCCCGGCGATGTGCCGCGCGCTGCGCAAGGCGGGCATCACACCCATCGCCCTCGACGGGCAGGACCAGTGGCCGCTGGAACGGTACGCGGCGCTGCACCCGTTCCGCACCGCGGGCCCCGGCTACATCCGCCGGCTCAAGCTGGGCGAGGCACAGCTCAGCGACCCCGCCGGGCGCGCGGCCGCCGCATGGCTGGGCGAGCTGGGCAGGGCCGGCTGCTTCCAGAAGGGCTTCTCCTCGGTGGGCTACGCCGACGCGCAGAGCCTGTTCACCTCCGGCAGGGCCGCCGTCTACTACACCGGCACCTGGGACCTGGCGTCCCTCGCCACCACCGCGCTCGATCCGAAGACCCGTGACGACGTCGACTTCTTCACCCTGCCGCCGACCGCGGGTTCGGTCACCGCGTCGAACGAGTACGTCACCCCCTCCGGCATCGGCATGGCCGTGAACGCGCGGACCTACGACCCGCTGGTGCGCGACTTCCTGAAGTTCGCGCTCACCCGCTACCCGGCCCGGTACGCGGCGGCCGGCGAACTGTCCCCGACCAAGGACGCCGAGACCGTCGTACCGGCGAACGCCACGCCGCTGTACGCCCGTGCCGTGGCCGCCGCCGGCGATGTGGGGAAGCGGCTCGCGATGCCCTGGGACACACAGCTCGATCCGGCCTCCAACACCAAGTTCCAGCAGAACCTCGTCCTGCTCGTGCAGGGCGACATGTCCGCCTCGTCCTTCGTCTCCACGATGGACACCGTCATCCGCCGCAACGCGCCGAGGTACGCCCGGTGACCGCCGCCGCCCCGCCGCGGTCCCACCCGGGAGGCACCAGAAGGGCCGCCATGCTTCCCTCCCGCTCCAAGCTGTCCGTCGCCGTGTTTCTGACCCCGCCGCTGCTGCTGTACGGCGCCGCCGTGCTGCTGCCCATCGTCCAGTCGCTGGTGCTCAGCTTCTTCACCTGGGACGGCATCAGCGGCCTGCACTTCGCGGGCCTGTCGAACTACACCTTCATGCTCACCGAGGGCGACTTCTGGACCGCCGTCACCAACCAGCTCGGCTATCTGGTGGTCTGCCTGGTGCTCCAGCTCGGCGGCGGACTGTTCGTGGCCTGTCTGCTGCTCTCGCTCACCCGCGGCCGCGAGGTCGTCAAGGTGCTGTTCCTGCTGCCGGCCGTGATCTCCACGGTGGCGATCGCCCTGCTCTTCCAGCGCGTCTACTCCGCCGACCCGGCCGGACCGCTGAACCGGCTGCTGGACCTGGCCGGGCTCGGCGTACTGCAACGCCCCTGGCTGTCCGACGTGCACACGGTCCTCGCGGCCGTCTCCGCCCCCGAGGGCTGGAGGTTCATCGGCCTGTACACGGTGATCCTCTACGCGGCACTGCTGACCGTGCCGAAGGAACTGGAGGAGGCGGCCCGCCTGGACGGCGCCAACCAGTGGCAGGTGTTCACCCGGATCCGCTTCCCGCACATCCGGCCGGTGTGGCTGACCACCTCGATCATGGCGGTGACCTACGCCATGCGGGGCTTCGACATCCCCTACCTCCTGACGGGCGGCGGCCCCGGACAGTCCTCCGAGTTGGTGACCACCTACATGTACAAGACGGCGTTCCTCAGCACGGACTTCGGTTACGCCGCAGCCATGTCGGTGTTCATCGTCGTGGAGAGCCTGGTCGCCGTGGGCCTGATCGTGTTCCTGCTGCGGCGGAAGGCTGCCTGACGATGTCCACACTCACCCCCGCCCGCCCCCTGCTGCGCCCGGGCCGCCGTTCGCCCGGCACGCCGGCCGGGCCCGCACCCCGGCGCCCACGCCCCAGCGTCTACCGGGTGCTGTCCCGCGTCGTGATCGCCCTGTTGGTGGTCGTCCAGGTCTACCCGCTGGTGTGGCTGTTCCTCAGCAGCGTCCGCACCGAGGCCGACTTCGCCTCCGCCGACCCGTTCAGGCTGCCCACCTCGTTCACGCTGGACAACTTCGCCCGCGCCTTCGACCACGCCGACCTCGGCCGCTACACCCTCAACAGCCTCATCGTCACGGCCGGCGCGGACGCGCTGATCGTGGTGTGCGGCCTGATGGGTGCCTATGCGATCCAGGTGCTGGGCTTCCGGTTCAGCAACGCGGTACGGGCCCTGTTCCTGCTCGGCATCGTCGTACCGGTCCAGATCGCCCTGGTGCCGCTGTTCGTGGACTACGCCAGGGTGGGTCTGCTCGACACCTACCCGGCGATGATGATCCCGCTCGCCGGTTTCGGCCTGCCCATGTCGCTGTATCTGTTCTCGTCGTTCTTCGCCTACATCCCCAAGGAGACCTACGAGGCCGCCTCCCTGGACGGGGCGGGCCCGTATCGCATCTTCGCCCGCATCACGCTGCCGATGTCGGTGAACACGATCGTCACGGTGGTGATGGTCAACAGCATCTTCATCTGGAACGACTTCGTCTTCGCCAACACCTTCGTGCTCTCCGAAGGGCTCAAGACCATCCCCGTGGGCCTGCAAAACTACATCGGTGCGATGGGGAAGACCGACTGGACCGCAACCTTCGCCGGGGTCTGCGTCACCGTGACGCCGCTCCTGCTGGTCTTCCTCGTCCTCAACAAGGCGATGATCTACGGGATCGAGAGCGGAGCGACCAAGGGATGAACAAGGACGAGGGTGTCCGCAGGGCCGTCACCATGCGGGACGTGGCCCGCGAGGCGGGGGTGTCCGTCTCCACCGTCTCGCACGTCGTGAACAACACCGACGCCAGGATCGGCCAGGACGCCCGCGAGCGGGTCCTGCGCGCCATCGACGAACTCGGCTACCGGCCGAACGCCATGGCGAAGAACCTCGTCAAGGGCAGTTCCCGCTTCATCGGCCTGGTCGCCGACGCCATCGCCTCGACGCCCTTCGCCGGCCGGATCATCCACGGCGCCCAGGAGGAGGCGTGGCAGCACGGCCACGTCCTGCTCGTGGCCAACACCGAGGGCAACACCGCGGCCGAGGCCAGCGCGATCTCGATGATGCTGGAGCACAAGGTGCGCGGCATCCTCTACTCCACGTGGTACCACCGCGAGGTGGCGGTGCCCGCCGGGCTCGCCGCGCCGGACACCGTGCTGGTCAACTGCTTCAGCGCGCAGGCCGACGTGCGCGCGGTCGTACCGGACGAGTCCGGCGGCGGCCACGACGCCACACGCATGCTGCTGGACCAGGGCCACCGCCATGTGGCCTTCCTGAACACCCGCGCCCCCTCACCGGCCCGCGAGGGACGGCTGCTCGGATACCGGCGGGCCCTCGCGGAGGCGGGCATCGCCTACGACCCCGGGCTGGTCTTCCAGGTGCGGCCCGAGCAGGAGGGAGGGTTCGCGGCGGTGCCCGCGCTCCTGCGGTCACCGGCGACGGCCGTGTTCTGCCACAACGACCGGGTGGCGATGGGACTGTACGACGGCCTGCGTGACCGCGGGCTGCGGGTCCCCGATGACCTGTCGGTCGTCGGTTTCGACAACCAGGAGGTCATCGCCGCCCATATGCGCCCGCCCCTGTCTACGGTGGCCCTGCCGCACGAGGAACTCGGCCGGCGCGGAGTGCGGGTCCTGCTCGGCCTCGAGCCCGCCGAGGCCGGGCCGATCGCGGTGAACTGCCCGCCCGTGCACCGCCGTTCCATCGCCGCCGCCGAGCCCCGCTGACACGTTTCTCGTCCCAGCTCGTCCCAGCTCATCGCACTTCGCACTGCGCACTTCGCTCACCGGTCATCGCTCCACACCCACTCGTGTCCTATATATACCGAGTTGTCTCTAGGAGTCGTCCCATGCCCCACCTCTCCCGACGGGCCGCCCTGCGCACCTTCGGCGTGGCCGCCCTCGCCGCCGCGACCACCCGCGTACCGGCCGCGTCCGCCGCCGGCTCGCTGCGCGCCGTCTACCACCTCACCCCGCCGTCCGGGTGGCTCAGCGACCCGCAGCGCCCGGTCTTCGCCGGCGGCGCGTACCACCTGTACTACCTGCACAGCGACCAGAACAACGCGCCCGGCTGGTGGCAGCACGCCACGACGGCCGACACCGTCGCCTTCACCGACCGCGGGGCCGCGATACCCCTGGTGCGGCCGGACTTCCCGGTGTGGACCGGCTCGGGCGTCATCGACACCCACAACACCGCGGGCTTCGGGGAGAACGCCCTGGTCGTCCTGGCCACCCAGCCCACCGGCGGCGACCGCTACGAACAGGAGCAGTACCTCTACCACTCCGGCGACGGCGGCTACACCTTCACCGCCTACGGCCCCCCGGTCATCGACAACCCCGACCACAACGACTGGTTCCGCGACCCCAAGATCCACTGGGACGCGGCGCGCGGCGAATGGGTCGCCGTCATCGGCCGCCAGCAGGCCATGTGGTTCTACACCTCACCCGACCTGATCCACTGGACCCACACCTTTGTGTTCACCTACACCAGTCCCAACATCGGCGGCTTCGAGTGCCCCGACCTGTTCGAGATGACCGCCGACGACGGAAGCAGGCACTGGGTGCTCGGCGCCAGCACCCAGGGCGACTACAGCGGCCTGCCCGACACCTACGCCTACTGGACCGGCCACTGGGACGGCACCTCCTGGACCTCCGACCGGCCCGAACCGCAGTGGCTCGACTGGGGCTGGGACTGGTACGCCGCCGTCACCTGGCCGAACGCGGACGCCCCCGACACCAGCCGGTACGCCCTCGCCTGGATGAACAACTGGCAGTACGCGGCCCGTACCGTGCCCACCGACGTCAGCGACGGCTACAACGGCCAGATGTCCGTGGTCCGCGAACTGCGCCTGGCCCGTCAGCCCGAGGGCTGGTACACCCTGCTGTCCCAGCCGGTGGCCGCCCTGCACGACCGGGCCACCCGCACGGTCACCCTCGACGACGTCACGGCCGGCGGCAGCGTCGTCCTTCCGTACCAGGGCACCTCCTACGACCTGGAGCTCGACATCGCCTGGCGCGCCGCGAGCAACGTCGGCCTCTCCGTGGGCCGCTCCGCCGACGGCGCCCGGCACACCAACATCGGCGTGTACGCGGGCTCGGTCTACGTCGACCGGCGCCCCTCCGACCAGGCCGGCTACTCCTTCGGCACACACGGCCAGAGCAACGCCCCCATCGATCCCGCCGCCCGCCTCGTGCACCTGCGCGTCCTCGTGGACCGGCAGAGCGTCGAGGTCTTCGTCAACGCCGGCCACACGGTCCTGTCCCACCAGGTCTACTTCCAGCCCGGCGACACCGGCATGAGCCTCTACGCGGACGGCGGCGAGGCGACCTTCTCCGGCATCACCGTACGAGAGATCGGCTGACCGGTGCACCGCGCGACGGACCCCACCCCGGACACCACCGACCCGCACTTCCCGGTCGCCCATCTCAGGCCGCCGGACAACTGGGTCAACGACCCCAACGGGCTCGTCTTCCACGACGGCCACTACCACGTCTTCTTCCAGTACAACCCGTACGGCACCGAACACGCCCACATGCACTGGGGCCACTACCGAAGCCCCGACCTGCTGCACTGGGAACACCTGCCGCTCGCCCTGGCCCCCGGCCCGTCGGGCGAGGACGCGGACGGCGTCTGGTCCGGCAACGCGGTCAGCACCGGCGGGGACCTGATCGCCTTCTACTCGGCCCGGCGCGAGGACCGCTGGTGGCAGCCGGTCGCGGCCGCCGTCTCCCGCGACGGCGGCCGCACGTTCCGCAAGCGCCCCGGCCTTCTGGTCGGCGAGGCCCCCGCCGGGGCGAGCATGTTCCGCGACCCCTATGTGTGGCGGGACGGCGACCGATGGCGGATGCTGGTCGGCGCCGCGCTCACCGACGGCAGGGCAGCCGCCTGGCAGTACGTCTCCGACGACCTCTGGAACTGGCGCGGCACCGGCCCCTTCCTGGCGCGCGCCCCCGAGCCCCTTCCCGGAGGCGGCGACACGGAGGAGGGCTGGGAATGCGTCCAGTACGCCGCCTTCGACGACCGCGGCGGCGCCCTGCTGGTCAGCGCCTGGGACCCGGTGGAGGGCGCCGCCCGCACCGCCGTCCACACCGGATGGGACGACGGGACCGGCTTCCACGCCGGCGCGCCGCAACTCCTCGACCACGGGCCCGACTTCTACGCTCCCGCCCTGCTGGCCGCGCCCGACGGCCCCGGCCGCACCCGCTGGCTCCTGTGGGCGTGGTCCTGGGAGGCACGGGACGCCGAGCGGGTGGGCGCCCCCAGCGCCTGGACCGAACAGGTCGGCTGGGCGGGCCTGCTGACCCTGCCGCGGGAGCTGACCGCGCATCATGACGGCACCGTGCGGCAGCGGCCGGCCCGCGAGATCGACGCGCTGCGCGCGGAGCGGATCGCCGCCGTACGGACCGTGGTGAGAGGCGGTGAGCGGCGCGAGATCGCGGTGACCGGTGCCGCTTTCGATCTGCGGGCACGGCTGGAGCGCGGCCCGGACGGGGCGGCGGCCGGCGGACTGCGCCTGGTCACCACGCGGGACGGCCGAGAACGGCTCGACATCGCGCTCGACCCCGCCACCGGAGACCTGGTGGCCGACCGCGGCCGGGCCTCCCTCGACCCGCGGGCGCGGGGTGGCGCCTGGCGCATTGAGCGGGCGGCGGCTCCCGGCAGGACCGCCGAGGTCAGGGTGATCGTCGACCACTCCGTCGTGGAGATCTTCCTCGGCGACGGGCGGACGCTCACCCTGCGCTTCTACCCCACGGGACGGGCGCCCTGGCGGCTGCTGGCCACGGCGGCGGGCAGCGGCGACGCGGTGGTCGAGGCGGACGCCTGGCGGCTCGGCCCGCTGCGCCCCACCGGTGGCAAGGCCCCACCCGGCTGACGGCGTCCGCCGCGGCGGCGCCGGCCCGGGCGCGCACCGTTCAGGGCAGGATCGCGTCGACGTATCCGCCGTCGACGCGCAGAGCGCCGCCCGTGGTGGCCGATGCCAGATCGGAACTCAGATAGACCACCATATGGGCGATCTCCCTGGGTTCGATGAGGCGTTGCAGCAGGGACTGGGGCCGGTGCCGCCTCATGAACGCGCGCTGCGCCTCGTCCCAGGGCAGGTCGCGGTCGACGAGCTGGTAGACGAAGTCCTCCACGCCCTCGGTGTGCGTGGGACCGGCGATCACACAGTTCACGGTGACGCCGCTGCCGGCGGCCTGCTTGGCGAAGCCGCGGCCGACGGCCAGCAGAGCGGTCTTGGACACGCCGTAGTGGATCATCTCGGCGGGGATCACCACCGCCGAGTCGCTGGCGATGTACTGGACGCGCCCCCAGCCCCGTGCGCTCATCCCCGGCAGGTACATGCGGGTGAGGCGGACCGCGGCCAGCACGTTCACCTCGAAGTAGCGGCGCCATTCCGCGTCGGTGATCTCCAGCGGGTCCTTGGCGCCGAAGATCCCGAGGTTGTTCACGAGGATGTCCACCTCCGGCAGGACCGCCCCGACGTGGTCCGCTCCCTCCTCGGTGGCCACGTCGGCGGCCACAGGCGTGAACTCCCCGTCGGGGACGTCATGCCGAAGGCGCTCGACGGCGCCCTGGACCCTGCTGGAATCCCGGCCGTTGACCCCCACTCGCGCACCGGCCCGGGCAAGCTCCGCCGCGATCGCCGCTCCGATGCCCTGTGTGGAGCCGGTGACCAAAGCGGTCCGCCCGGACAGGTCGATCTGCATGCCATCCCCTTTCGCACCGCGGACGCCACGCCCCCCTTAGGGGGAACGCGACGCCGTGACGGACCGCCGCCCGCCCGCCGCCGGCCGCCATCATCGTGGACCCGTTCGACCGGAGGCGGCAGACACGCGGGAGCACCGGCGGCCGTCACGGCCTCGCCACACCGGCGGGCGCCCCGCTCAGCCCGCGTGCACGGTTCCCGCGTATCGCTGGGCGAAGCGGGTGCCGCTGCCCGCGGTGACGGTGACGTCGTACCGTCCGTCGTCGGTGCGCCACGCCAGCCGGACCCGGTCGCCGGCCCGGACCCACACGGTCTGCTCCTTGCCGGCGAAGTCGTTCGGCGTGAGCGTGAAGGCCACGTCGGTGCCGCCGTCGTTGCGCAGGTCGAAGTCCACCGTCGCCTTCTGCGGCCGCCCGGCATCCCGCAGGGCCGCCGTGACCACCGGTACCGCCACATCGTCCTGGTCCGCACGGACGAGGGTGCCGGAGAAACGGCGGACGAACCCGTCGGCGCCGTACACGGAGAAGTCGTAGCGGCCGTCGGTGGCCGCCGCGTCCCAGACGTAGGCGCGTGACGAACGCGGCGGGACCGTGAACGGCGTGCCGGTGAAGGGCAGCGCGATGTTCGGCAGCACGGTGAAGTGGTAGCCGACGCTGCCGTCGTTGGTGAGGGTGCAGGTGACCTTGCCGGTGCCGCGGTCGACCTTCACATCGGCCCACGGCCGGTACGGCAGCGGCCGGTGCGGGCGCTCGCCCTCCTCCTGCCCCGGCATGGACTGCTCCGTGGGCACCTTGACGCCCGGCAGGGAGTTTCCGGCGTCCGCCTTCGCCATGAGCGCGACCGTGTCCGGCAGGGCGGGGATGCTGTAGTCGGGTCTGGTGAAGTCGAAGCAGCTGGTCAGGTCGCCGCAGACGGTGCGCCGCCAGTCCGAGATGTTGGGCTCGCGCACACCGGTGACCCGTTCCAGGAAGCGCAGTACCGATGTGTGGTCGAAGACCTGGGAGTTGACCCAGCCGCCGCGTGACCACGGCGACACCACCCACAGCGGCACCCTGCTGCCCAGGCCGATGGGCTTGCCGTTCGCGAACTCGTCCTTGGTGCCCGGCTCCGGGAACGGCGGGATGACATGGTCGAAGTACCCGTCGTTCTCGTCGTACATGAGCAGGAAGACGGTGTGCTTCCACACCTCGGGGTTGGAGAACAGCGACTGGAGCGCGGTGTCGACCCAGTGGGCGCCGTAGTCGGGGCTGGCCGCGGGGTGTTCGCAGAACAGGTACGGCGCCACCAGCCAGGACACCGTGGGCAGGGTGCCGTCCTTGCAGTGCCGGTCGAACGCCGTGAGGTCGAACTTCGTCATGGCGTTGATGTAGCGCGGGTCGTCCTTGGGGAACTCGTGGAACTGCCTGAAGTACGACAGCGCGTTGTCGTCGTAGTCGCCGTAACGGTCGTCGGAGCCGTCCGGGTTGTGGTAGACGCGCCAGCTGACGCCGGCCTGTTCCAGGCGCTCGGCGTAGGTGGTCCAGTCGGCCACCGGGTTGCCCGTGACCGGGGTGTTGTCGGTCCACGGGCCGGTGGTGCCGTCGACACCGGGTCCCGCCGTGCCGGTCCACAGATAGAGGCGGTTGGGGTCGGTGGGGCCGTTCAGCGAGCAGAAGTAGCCGTCGCAGAGGGTGAAGGCGTCGGCGAGCGCGTACTGGTAGGGGATGTCCTCGCGGGTGAAGTAGCCCATGGTGCGCTCGCCCTTGGCGGAGACCCACTTGTCCATGGCGCCGCCGCCCACGGCCGTGTGCCCGGTGTCCCAGTCGTGCGGGAGTCCGCCCGCGTTCTGCGCGTTGTACTTCGTGGTGTCCATGCGGAAGGGCAGCAGGTGGCCCTCCTTGCGTCCGCGGGCGGGCTGGCGGAACACCGTGTCGCCGCTTGCGAGCACGCTCGCCTGCCGGTCGCCGAAGCCCCGGACGCCGCTCAGCGTGCCGAAGTAGTGGTCGAAGCTGCGGTTCTCCTGCATCAGGATCACCACGTGCCTGACGTCGGCGATGCTGCCGTGCCGCATGTCGCGTCCGGCCGCCTCCGCGGTGCCGGGCAGTCCGGCCGCGACGGCGGCGCCGGCCGCGGTGGTGCCTATGAAGGTGCGGCGGCTGATCTCAGTCATGGGAGGAAGGTCCTTCAGGTCGTTTCGGTGGTCAGCCGCGGGCGGACAGGGAGAAGGTGACGACGGCGGCCGCGTGGTCGGAGGGCCAGCCGTTGGCGGAGGCGTCCGGCACCGGCCGCGGCCAGCCGGTGACCAGGCTGTGCGCTTCCAGGACCTTCAACCGGCCCGCGTACTGGATCTGGTCGATGCGGTCCTGGGGTTCCGTGCCGCCGTCTTCGCGTCGCGGCCTGACGGGCGACCAGGTGGTGCCGGGTGTCTTCGCCGGGTTGGGGTGGGCGAGGCGGTAGGCGTCGACGAGGCCGGCCTGCTCCAGGGCCTCGGTGACCGGCCAGCGGACCCGCCCCACTCCCGCGTGCGCGGACGCCGTCCGGCTCGTCCAGTCGTGGTGCGACGGCGAGGCGAGACCTGCGGCCAGCACAAGGGGGTCGCGGGAGGCGAGATCCGTGCGCAGCGCGGCCACCAGTGCCCGTGCCTGCCGGTAGCGGGTCGTTCCCCGCTCCGCCGCCTCCACCTGATCGGCCGTCCGCCCCGCCTGCAGCGCGTACGGGCCGTAGTCGGCCTCGTCCAGCTGGGCCGTCCACAGCCGCACCGTGCGGTCGCCGGGCAGGTGCAGCGTCGCGGCGGCGGCCGGGAGCGCCGCGGTCGGCGCGACGACGTCGGTGAGCGGGTAGTGGCTCACGATGCCGAGGCCCCCGGCCTGGTGCACATGCCAGCCGAGCGCCGCGGCGAGCTTCGCGGCCCCGTCGTCACCGCATTCCTGGAGGGCGACGACGTCCAGGCCCTGGGTGAGCACCAGTCGCAGCTGCTTCTCCAGGAAGCCGTCGATGCGGGTGCCCGCGTCCCACAGGTTCAGCGTGGCCACCTTGAGCCGGAGCCGGTCCCGTACGGCGCGCACGGGCACCTGGACGGTGACGGTGTCGCCGCCCACGGCGCTGTCGCTGACGGCGGCCACCACCCGGCCGGGTGTCCGGGGCGCGACGGCCGGGACCCGCCCACTGACCGTGCCGTCCGCCGACAGCGACAACCACGGGTCGCCCGCGACCCGTTCGAAGGTGGCGCTGCCCGCGGCATTGCCCTCCGGTCTGACCCACAGGCCGCCCAGCCGCAGCGAGAAGGACGTGCCCGTGGTCTGCGGGGCGGTGGTGACGGCGTCCACCACCGCGTGCGGACGGGGGATCACGGGGCGCACCGCGAAGCTGAACGCGGCGGTGCGGGCCAGGATGCCGTAGCCGTCCTTGGCCAGCAGGTAGCCGGTGTACGGGCCGCCGCTGAGTCCCGAGGTGTCGATCGTGATGTCGCCGGCGGCCCCGGGGGTGTACTCCCAGGCGAGGGAGGCGCCGTGGCCGGGCAGCCGGTCGCCGTCGTAGACACCGATCCAGTTCTTCGCATGGGGCGTGTCGGTCGTCCAGTGGAAGGAGACCTTGTCGCCCTCGTACGGGGTGGGTGTCGTCAGTTCGATCGAGTCGCCGGCGGGCTGGCCGGCGAAGCTGAAGGGCTCGGTCCTGGCGAGGATGCCGTAGCCGTCCTTGGCCAGCAGATAAGCGGTGTACGGGCCGCCGTTCAGGCCGGAGGTGTCAAGCGTCGTCTGCCCCGAGGAGCCGGAGACGTACGCCCAGACGAGGGAGCCGGCGCCGCTGCCGGGCAGCCGGTCGCCGTCGTAGACGCCGATCCAGTTCTTCGCGTCGGGCGCGTCCGTCGACCATGTGAAGGTCAGTTTGTCGCCGCGCCGCGGGGGCGTCGGGGAGCCGATCGCGATGCTGCTCCCGGACGCGGCGACCTCTGAGGGGGACGGCATGGTGGTGGGTCCTCTCCGCCCCGGACACCGGCGCGGCGGCGCCCGGGTGAGCAACGAAAGTTGTCTGTATAAGTTCGCTCCCCAGCAAGCAGTTCCACGGCGACGGGACGGTGAACGCAGGGTTGCTGCCGCTCGGGAAACAGACGGAAATCTGAAGATCCCGTGTGCGGACCGTGGCAGGGACGCGGGGGTGGTTACTGGCGGCCGAAGAACTCCACCTCGGCGATGGCGATGCGGCGGTCGGCGCGGACGCCGTAGGCGGCGTCCACCGTCAGCCTGACCCGCGTCACCTCCGAGCCCCGCACGTCGAAACTCTGCTGGCCGGGCGCGTCGTTGAGGTTGATCGCCTTGGTGGTGCGCTCACCCTCCGCCGACACCAGGGTGACGGTGATCTCCGACGGCCGTGCCTGGGTGAGGAATTCGTCCCCCTTCGCCGAACTCCCCGAAGTGATCAGCAGTTTCTGCAGCCGCACCGGACGGTCGAACTCCGCGTCCAGATACTGGCCCGCGCCGGGCCCGCGGCCGGCGGGCGCCCAGTAGCGGTTGCTGAACCCGTCGAAGGCCGCCTGCGCCCGGTGGGCCGGCGACTCGCTGGACGCGCTCACCCTCACCGGGTGCAGCGGTTTCGGGTCACCGGCGCGGTCCTCGGTGAACGTGAGCACATCGGACAGGTACGAGCGGGCCAGCCACGCCACGGCGGCGAGCACGAGCAGCAGCACCGGCAGGGTCAGGCGCGGCCGTGGCCACCTGCGACGTCTGGACCTGGGCCGGCTCCCGGCGGCCAGCGGACGCTCCCGGCGGCCCGGCACGAGCCGACGCCACCACGGCGGAGCGACTTCGGGCGTGGGCGCCGGCGCGGTGTCGAGCAGATCGCCGCAGCCGACGCAGAGCCTGCGGTCGTACGGGTTCTCCCGGCCGCACGCCGGGCAGCGCCGGGTGGCCGGGGGCGGCGGGGCGCTGGGCCGGGGCGGCGCCGACGGCGCCGCGGCCGAGGCGGTGGCCGCCGTGTCCGGCGGGTCCGGGCGGTGGTCGGGACCGGTCCCGGAGCCGTCGGGCCGGGGGTCGCCCGGCCGCACCGGTGCCGCCGTGGAGCCCTCAGGGTGCGCCGGGGCCGGGACGGGGGCGGTCGACGGCGATCCCACGGTCGACGCAGCCGGGGGAGTCGGGGCAGGCGAGGGAGGCGGGGGAGGCTGAACGGGCGGGGGAGCGGCCGGCGCCGTGGCGTCGGGCGGCCGCTCGCCGGCCCCGTCCGCCGCGGTCTCCGCTGTGCCGTCCGGCGGCTGCGCCTCGTCGTCCCAGCCGAGGAACGCCTGGCAGGAGCCGCAGAAGCGGGTACGCGCCGGATTGCGGTGACCGCACTCGGGGCAGATCATCAGGCACCCGTCCCGTCCGACGCCACCACGACGTCCACCGTGTACGGAACATGCGCGGGCACCTCGGCGGCCATCAGCCGCTCCAGCCGTACCCGCGTCGGGGCGACGGCCCCTTCGTCCGCCACCCGCAGCCGCACCCTCAGCCAGACACCCGCCGACCCGGGCAGCGCCGAACCCGGCTCGGCGGACCAGGACGTGGCGCCGCTCTCCTCGATCTCCGGTTCGACACCCGTCTCCATCCGTATCGCCGCCGCCAGCCCGTGCCGGGTACCGCGGGCGCGGTGCCGGGCCACCGCCCCGGTCACCAGGGCGCGGCGCTGGTGCACCGGCCGCTCCGGGTCGGCCTCCACCGCGACCCATCCGGCCAGCCACGCCAGCAGATCCTCGGGTGCGGTCCGCGGATGCAGATGGGCGGGCAGGTTGTCCAGGGTGAGCAGCACCGGCGCCAGCACCTCGTCCAGCGCGCTCAGAAACCGCTCGACGAACGGTTGCTCCATATAGACGGCGGGCAGTTGATGCAGCAACGGATGCGGCGTCGGCAGCCCCGGAAGTCCTTCGCGCACTCACGCCTCCCGCACCCGGAGCCGGTGTTCGTAGCTGAACACCAGCGCATGCCGGTCCAGTTCGATCCTCGCGGTGGCCTCGGCGCGCTGTCCGCTCACCGGGTCCGCCGGAAACAGCCGTACGTCCTCGACCAGGTCGACACCGGGCACCCGTTGCAGCACGGCGAACACCTCCCCGGAGTGCACCGGCCGCCCGAACGGCCAGCCCCGCCCGTCGGGCCCGCCCGTCAGCGGGTTGAAGTAGCCGTACAGCGCGGCCAGGGCCGCGTCCCGCAGCCGGTCGGCCGCCGCGCCACGGGCCGCCACCACCGAGGCCACCACGGTGACGCCCTGGTAGTACGGCGGTTCCACGGCCAGCCGGGTGCCGATCGGGCGCCGCTCGTCCAGATACGAGGCGATCATCGCCAAGGTGTCCCGCGGCGGGATCAACTCCTCGAACCGGATCCGCCCCTGCGCATCGCCCCGCCCGGCCGGAACCACCAACAGCCGTACGCCGGCCCCCAGTTCGTCGCCCTGCCCGGCCTGCTCCCGGTCATCGGCCGGGCCTGCCGGGACGCACGCCACGCGGGCGGCGTCCGGCGCCACCTCACGGGCCAGCAACTCGTAGTCGCGCGGCACCACGGCCCGGTGCAGGGTGCGCAGCGTCATCGGTCCCCGCACCCGCGCGTTCTCCACCGTTTCGCCGTCCACCCCGCCCAGCGCCGGCCGCCGGTTCTCCACCCGGGCCACGAACGGCAGCGAACTGCGCAGCACCCGCAGCGTGCCCCGCGCCACGTTGCCCCGGTGCCCGCCGCCCGTGCGGTAGGAGCGCACCCGCACCGGGGCGCCCTTCGGCGGCACCGCGCCGTACAGCCGCAGCGTGCCGTCGGCCTCCCGTACGGCGGGACCGAAGTCGACCTGGCCCCGGTTGGGGTCCAGGGTGAAGTGGCGGTCGTACGGGGTGGAGTGCGCGAAGTCGTCCACCCGGGTCCACTCCACCCAGCCGGGCCCCTCCGCGATCTCCACCACGAACGGCTCCTCACCCGCCACCACCGGCGGCCGGGCCAGCCGGAAACCCTGCCCCGCGATCCCCTCCGACAGGCCGAGCACCTCCTCCGCCACGGTCTCGGCGTGGGCGGCGGCCACCGTGCCGCCGATGCTGAACGCGCTCGCCCGGCGCACCGTCGGAGACGCCACGTACGTCGGCTGGTCCGCCGCCGCCTCCACCAGCCGGCAACGCAGCCAGCCACCGGACCGCCCGGCGACCACCGAGGCGGTGTGCCCCTCGGGCACATGCAGGATGACCTCGCCCGCCTTGTTGAACCCCCCGGTGTCGTCCTTCTCCACCTCGCACGCCACCCAGGCCGCGCCGTCCCACGCCTCCCACCGCAGCGGCGGGCGGCGCGGGTCGACACCGACGCCGTCCACCCGGCAGTCCAGCCGCAGCACCACCGCACAGCCCGGCACCGGAGCGGACAGCCCGAAACAGAGGCAGTCCCCGGGGACGGGCGCCGCGCCGAAGCACGGCACATCACGGCCGAGCGCCAACTCCTCCGAACGGTCGGCGGCGTTGCCGTCGGCCGGCCAGGTGACGAGATGGGACAGCTCACACGGCACCACCGACAGGTCCCGGCCGGTGGTGAACACCACCGCCTCCTCGGTCTCGGTGCGCACCGTGGCGACCTCCGTGCCCGCCCGCACACGCACCGTGTCGGGCTGCGGCGCGGACAGCCAGAACGTGACCTCGGTGCGGGCGGCCGTCGGCGGGAACAGCCGTACGCCGATGAGGTCGAGGAAGGCCAGATAGTTCTTCTCCGGAACCCGGTTGAGCCGGTAGACGAGCTGGTCGACCATGGTGGCGAACGCCTCGATCAGGGTGACTCCCGGGTCCGACACGTTGTGGTCGGTCCACTCGGGACAGCGCTGCTGCACCAGCCGTTTGGCCTCGTCCACCAGGCCCTGGAAACGCCGGTCGTCCAGGTTGGGGCTGGGCAGCGTCACCGCGATCCCCCGCCCGTGCTCTCGCCGTCCGGGATCACATAGAACGGGAAGACCAGGTTGCGTGGGTCGTTGGTGCCGCGCACCGCATAGCCGATGACGATGTACAGCACCCCGTTGTCCGCCTCGTCGAACCGTACGGCGACGTCCGCGACCTCGATCCGCGGCTCCCACCGCTCCAGCGCCAGCCGCACCTCGTAGGCGAGTTGACCGGCCGTACCGGCGTCCGCGGGCGCGAACACATAGTCGCCGAGCGCGCAGCCGAACTCCGGGCGCATCGGACGTTCGCCGGGCGAGGTGGCCAGGACCAGCCGGATCGACTCCTCGATCTCGCGTTCGTCCCTGACCAGCGCTATACCGCCGGTGGCGTCCGTGCGGGGCGGGAAGGCCCAGCCCGCGCCGATGAATTGACGTCCCATCAGCCCTGGCCTCCGATCTGCACGGTCGGGCACCCGGCCGTGATCGGCGCGCCGCAGCCCGCCGTATCGCCCACCCGGGCCGCGGGCCGGCCGCCGATCAGCACGCTGGAACTGCCGGGCGGGGCGATCGCGGACGGGGCGTGCGCGGCGGGTGAGGCGCACTGGTGCGGGGTGCCCACAGTGGCCGCCGGCTGCCCGCCGATCAGCACGGTGGGCTCTCCGGGCGGGCCGACCACCCCGGGATGCCCGGTGGGATCGCCGACGCGTGCGGCTGCTGGCATGTGCTGTGCCCCCTGCCTGGTTCGTCACGTTCCTGCGGTTGCGGACGATGAGTTGCCTGCGGCGCGGTTCAGTTGATGCGTACGAGAGGCGCGTTGACGGACAAGGCGTTGCCGCCCCTGAGTTCGGTCCTGGTGGTGCTGCCCACCGCCACCTGGTTGCCCCGCACCTCCACCGCGCCGTCCGTCGCGAGCTTCAGCGGGCCGTTGCCGCCGTCCACCTGGACGCCGGTACGGGCGGTGAGCCTGACCGAATCGCCGGTCAGCTCCAGCGTTCCGCCGCCCGCGTCCAGCGCGACCCCGTTGCCCGCGCTGATGGAGACCTGTTCCTTCGCCTCGATCTCCACCGTGCCGTCGCTGTGCACCACGACCGTGGTGCCCCTGCGGTCGAGGCTGATCCTCAGCTTTCCGTCGCCCGTCGACAGCCGTACGCCCTGCGGTCCGTTCGCGGCATCCAGCAGTTCCAGCCGGTCGCCGCTGCGGGCACCGAAGGCACGCTTGGTGACGGCTCCGCTGGTGGGGTCCACCGCCCCGGCGTCCTCGTCCGTCTGCGGACCGCCCCCCTGCGCCGGCCCGCCGCCGGTGCCGCCGGGCTTGTCCTGCCCGTTGTAGAGCCCGGCGAGGACGTAGGGACGGTCCAGATGGCCCTGTTCGAACCCGACCAGCACCTCGTCGCCGACCTCGGGGATGAACGCCTCCCCGCCGCCGGTGCCGCTCGCCTGCGCGGTCCGCGCCCAGTCGCTCGCGTACTCGTCGGACAGCCACGGGAACCGCACCTTCACCCGGCCCAGACCCTCCGGGTCCTTGGTGTCCGTGACCGTGCCGTTGGCCAGCCCCGAACACCGGGCGCCCGCCCCCGTGCCGGTTCCCGTGCCGCCGGTCAGCCCGAACAGCGAGCGTTCCTGCTGCCCGGACACCGTCACCCACGTCTCGTAGCCGCGCACCGGATCGAACACGTGCCGCGACGACGTGACGGTGTACCGGCCCTCGAAGGGAGCGCCGACCCCGGCCAGGGTGACCGCGCCACCCGCCCGCACCTCCGGGTTTCCCCGGATCACCGCCTCCAGCTCGGCGAACGACCCGGCGATCCGCGCGGCGAGCGCCTTCGCCGCCTGGTCCACCTGGGCCTGGTTCCCGTACGGCGCGTCGGACACCACGAAGTCGGCCTCGCCGAACGGCCGCGCCACCTCGGCCGCCGTCACGCCCAGCTGCAGCGTCGCCGCGGAGCCCGCGTCGGCGCGGCCGACCAGCGGCTGCTTGGCCCGTACGTCCCAGCCGCGCACCTCCACCGCCGAGACCTGTTCGGCGGCCGACACCGCGGCCCGGCAGCGCAGCAGATTGTCACCCATCTCCAGGACCAGCGGATTGCGGTCCGCGCGGGCGGAGGTGTCGGGGGCGTCGCCCGCCTCGGTGGGCCTCGACACATGGAGCCGGCCGTCCCTCACGAAGACCTGGACACCCGCCTGATCGGCCAGCGAGCTGACGAACTCCCAGTCGCTCAAGTTGGGCTGCGCGACGTGTTCCAGCACCGGGCCCGCCACGTCGATCGTGCCCGGCTTCAGCCCGGCCCGCCGCGCCACCTGGACACAGATGTCCGCCAGCGTCATGTTCTGATAGCCGGCCACCCGGCGGCCCCGGAAGAGACGATGGGACTCGTCGAGGCCCCGCACCACGGTGTAGGTCCCGGTGTCGTCGATCTCCACCTCCAGCGCCGTCACGCTCCCGGTCAGCAGCGGACGCGGCGACGGGCCGCCGTCGGCGCCGGCCAGCAGCCGCACCTCGGTACCGATCCGCACCCCCGTCTGCTCCAGCAGCACCCGGCTCGGGTCGCGGAACCGCAGCAGGAACAGGTCGGGGAGGGTACGGCTGTCGTCCACGTACCCCTCGACCAGGGTGTTCGTCAGGGCCGCGGAGAGCGGCCGGCCGCCGAACTCCACCACCAGGGACTTCGCGACGCTCTGATGGACCATGACGCCCGCCTCACCGACCCCTGTCGTGTCCGTCGCCCAGACCGCCGCCCGGGCCGTGCGGCCCCCGCGCGCGCTCCAGTTCGTCCAGCGCCGGGAGCAGCAGCTCGCGCCCCTCGGGCAGGCGCATCGGATCGTCGATCCCGTTCGCCTCCGCGATCGCCCGCCAGCCGGCCGGGTCGCCGTACTCACGCCAGGCGAGCAGCGCCAGCGTGTCCCCGGTGCGCACCCGGTGCACCCGCCGCGCGTGCAGGGCGCCCGAGGTCGGGTTCTGCCCCGGGGTCTCCCCGCTGATCTCCTCCATGGTCACCTGGCACACCGCCCGGATCGGCACTCCGGACGTGGTGAACAGGGTGTATTTGGCCTGCACTTGGCTGACGTAACCGGGGAAACCGGTGAGCCCGCCCCAGTGGAACACCACCCAGGGCGGTGAGGACCGCTGCTGCTGCCGTGTCTCGTTCGTCGGCACACAGCACGCGAACAGCTTCTCCACCGCGGTCACCACGCTGGTGTCCTGCGTGTCGCTCGCGTCGAAGAACATCTCCACCGTGAGCTTGCTGGGCTGCGGGCCCTGGTACTCCGGCGGCCCCGCGCTCTTCGCGCCCTTCGCCGGAGTGCGTTTCCAGGCCGCCGCCTTCGTCAGGGACAGCTCCTTGGGGTTGAACTGGAAGTCGATCCGCCCGCACGGCCCGCCGGGCGTCAGGCTCCCGCCCGGCGGCGGAGTGCGCAGCTCCAGGTACGCGTGCTCCAGCTTGGGCCGGGCCCCGCCCCCCTGGGCGGCGGCCGTCCCCGCCCCCGCCGCGCTGAACGCCACCGGAGAACCCACGGGTCAGTCCTCCATCGTCACGAAGCCGTGGTGGGCGATCTCGATCGTCTCCATGGCCACCTTGGGCGATTCCGGGTTGAACGCCGGTCCGGTCCAGCGCACCGGCACCACCTCAAGCAGTCCCCACTTCGCCACCGGGCGTCCGTCCCCGGTGCGTGCCTCGATGTGCGCCGTCCTGCGTCTGATCCCGGTGGTCATGCTCGCGAACCACTTGGCCACCTTCTCGGTCTCCCGGGTCAGCGGCCTGGACAGCTTGATGTTGGGGTACTTCAGGCGGGTGGGCAGCTGCCAGAGATGGATGTTGTTGCCGCCTTCCTCGCGCTGTTCGAGCACGACCTCGCAGCCCAGGCCCTCGCAGGTGTTGAACGAGCCGAGTTCGATGCCGTCCACGGTGACGACGAAGCAGACGCTGACCGCGGGGTCGTCGGTCACGGCCATGCCGTCCCTCCTTGGTGTTCGGTCCGTGCGGTGCGCACGCGGTCGGTGGCTGGTCGGAGCCTGGTCAGTGCCTTGTGTCGATCAGGTGTCCGGCCCGTTCCCGGTCCAGCCGCAGCTCCGCCTTGAGCAGTCGGCTGAGCGGGGCGAACAGGGCGCGGACCAGTGCGTCGTCCACCTTCGGCGGGCCCCCGGGGCCGGGCTCGCCGGGCGGCTCCCCGGAGGCGGCCGGGGCGGTGGCCGAGGCGCCGGGAACGGGTTCGGGTGACGACGGGGCTGGCGGGTCGGGCAGGTCGGGCGGGGCCGGGGGACCCGGGGGTGGGGGAGGATCCGGCGGGGTGGTCCCGGTGTCGCGTTGCACGGACGGGAGGAACCGGGCGGAGAGAACGGGTTCGGCGGCTGTCACGGCCCGGGCGCGCTGGACGGCCGCGGAGAACGGCACCGACGCGGACGGCCGCGGGAACGCCGGAGCGGCGGCGACGGGAAGCACGGGCGCGGCGGACGGCGGCCGGAAGACCACGGAACCGTCGGCCATGCGCTGTGCCACCCCGGCGGCGACGGCCACCGAGCCGGCGTCGACCGGCATCGGCGACCGGGACACGACCGGTGCGGCCGGGCGTGCGACGGCCGGCCGGGCAGGGGGCGCGACGCCCGTGGCGAGGGACCGCTGGGCGTACGGCACCGGCACGGACCGTACCGGGTCCGCGGTGGCTGCGGCCGGTGCTCCCGGCGCGGGGGCGCCGGTGGTCCGGTACCCGTCGTCGGGCCGTGACCAGCGCACCGGCACCGCGACCTGCTCCTCGGATGCGTGCGGCGCGTCGCCGGCCTCGGGTGGCCGCACACCGGAGAACAGGGGCACCGAACGCTGCGCGACGAGCGGCGCCAGCGGCCCGCTCACCGGGTGTGATCGGGGTGCCGCCGGTGTCCCGTCGGCGGCGGCCCGCCGCACCGGCACCGGGGTGTCGACGGACCGCGGCTCCGGCGGCGGACCGGTGTCCGCAAGGCGCATGACGATCGGGTCGTCGAAGAGCAGCGGCCCGGCGGGCGGGTCGGCCGAGGGAGCGTCGGGCCACGGTGTGACTCCGCCGGGTTCGTCCGGTGCCGGGGAGGCGCCGGTGCCGGTGATGTTCTCCCGCTGGGCGGTAGCGGGCAGTTCGGCCAGCGGCTCGCCGAGGCCGAAGGTGGGTGAGCGAGGGCGGTCGGCCGCGGTGGCCCGCTGGACCGGCGCCGGGGACGGCGCGGAGGGTGCGGACGGTGACGGTGACGGCGATGGTGACGGCGATGGCCGGGCGGACGGCGGTGGCGGGGCCACGGGCGGGTCGGGGCGCGCGGCCTCGACGGGCACAGCGGTGAGCCGGCGTATCCGCATCGCCGGTGGGCGGGCCGCGACCAGCGGTGCGAGCGTGGCAGCAGGGCCCGTGTCCGCGCTGCCCGGTGCCGCCTCTCGCTGCACCGGCAGGTTCGACTGCAGCGCCCCGCGCGCGATGTCGGCGTGGACCTCGCGGCCGACCACCGGTGTCTCCTGCGGCGGGGCCGGTGTGGCCAGCCCATGGCCAAGCCCGGACGGGGCCTCACGGCTCACCAGATGACCGAGCGGCAGCTGCAAGGACGCGTCCCGCCAGGTGTCCAGGGAGCCACGGAACCCCACCGGATCCGTGACCAGGGCGGGAGCGCCCACCGTACGCTGGAGCGGCGGCACGTCACGCCACCCGGCCATCCGCGCCGGCGCACGGTCCGTCTCCGGCGCGATCGCCGCGTGGCCGCTTGCGCCGTCGCCCTGCCGCTCACGCCGGCGTCGGCCGGCCGGCCAGGACAGCCATCCCATCCGGGTCACCCCTCGTTCAGCCGGGCCACGTGCTGGACGTACCGCAGCCGGTCCTGGTGTTCGAGGTCGAGGATCTGGTCGAGGGACCAGTGGAAGTGGTAGGCGAGGTACGCGACTTCCTCGTGGAGCCGGTCGGCCGCGTACGTCATGATTCCCCCAGGCGACCACCGCCGGACAGGTCCACCGCGAAGCTCTCCTGGCACGAGGGACAGGTGACCGCGGCACGGGTGTGCCCCTCGGCGTTGATACGGCGGTAGAAGTCCTGGAGGAAGGCGAGGTCGGAGGCGAACAGGTCCTCGACGATCCCCGGGTGGACGTCCTCGATCGAGCCGAGTCGCACGAGCACCCGGGAGATCAACACCACGGACAGATAGGCGGAGTTCTCCCGTACCCGGTCGTCGCGCAGCGGGACCAGTTCGTCGCGGGCGGTCGCGAGCCGCATCACCCCGGCCCGGTGCACGGTCCCGGAATCGTCCACGTAGCCACGCGGCAGTTCGAAGGCGAACTCGGTTTGCAGGGTGTCGACCTGCCCGGCCCGGTCCGCCGCCGCGGCCCCGGGCTCGGCCGCGGACGGCGTCGCGATCGTACGCCGCATCAGTCGACTTCCACGCTCTCGTAGGTGATGGCCAGCTTCTCGGTGAGAACGGAGGTGTCCCCGGCCTTCAGGGTGCTGATCTCCAGCGACTTGGGCCAGGCGTTGATCAGCTTGTAGCGCTTGATGGGGATGCCCTCGTAGTCGTAGACGATGATGGAGCCGTTGCGGCGGGCGTTGGTCATCTTCCCGAACCGGGAATCCTTGATCCACTGCTCGAAGCTGTTGTCCTCCGTCAGACCGCGGGTGACGGTGACCTCACCGGCCTTGGGACGGCCCGGGAGCTTCTTGATGGCGTATTTGCCGTCGGCGGTGTTCTGCTTCAGCTCGATGACGTCCTGCTCCATCTTCAGGCCGCTCACCTCGGTGATCTGCCTGATGAGAACGCTGTCGAATTCGAGGCCGAAGGAATGTCCTACGGAACTGTCGAGTTCGGGGAGCGGCATGCCAGCCTCCTAATGCTCCGGATCCTGTCGGTCCTGGCGGCCCCGCGGGCCGTGGCGTCACTCGTCGATCCCGCCCGACCCCGCCGAGAGCTGGGCGAGCCGGAACACCACGAACTCCGCTGGTTTGACCGGGGCCACCCCGACCTCACAGATGACCTGACCGGCCTCGATCGACTCCGGAGGATTGGTCTCGCGGTCGCATTTCACATAGAACGCCTCGTCCGGCGTCAGCCCGAACAGGGCGCCCTTGCGCCACTCGTTGACCAGGAACGCCGAGATGGTGCGCCGGATCCGGGCCCACAACGCGTCGTCGTTCGGTTCGAAGACCACCCACTGCGTGCCCGCGAGGATCGACTCCTCCAGATAGTTGAAGAGCCGGCGCACATTGAGGTACCGCCACGACGGATCGTCGGCGAGGGTGCGCGCGCCCCATATCCGGATGCCGCGGCCGGGAAAGGCGCGGATGCAGTTGAGCCCGATGGGATTGAGCAGGTCGTGCTCCCCCTTGGTGATCCGCGTCTGCAGACCGACCGCGCCCCGCAGCACCTCGTTGGCCGGTGCCTTGTGCACCCCGCGCGTCTCATCGTTGCGCGCCCACACGCCCGCGACGTGCCCGCTCGGAGGCACGAAGGCGTCACGGCCGACGGCCGGGTCGAACACCTTGATCCAGGGGTAGTAGAGGGTGGCGTACCGGGAGTCGAAACCGGTCGTCTCCTCCCGCCACGTCTTGATCTGGCGAGGGCTCAGGGCGGGCGGTGGATCGAGGATCGCGATCCGGTCGCCCATGGCCTCGCAGTGCGTGATCAGCCCGCGCTGCACGGAGATCACCGTCTCCAGGTCCAGCGCCCCCCGCTGGTAGGCACTCATCAGATCCGGTGCGGCCACCATCGTGACCTCTTCGACCGCTTCAAGCCCGCCGAACCCGGTGCGCCGGTCGGGATCGCCGACGTAGGAGTCGGCGGACAGCGCATCGGGCACCCCGGCCACCCCGCCGCCCGGACCGGCACCGGGCGCCGCGGCCAGCGTCACCGACTGGACCTCCGGCCGGGCCGGTGCGGCCCCCTTGCCGGGCTCCTCCAGCCGGATGAGCTGCGACCGGGCGCGGACCTGGGTGGCCACGTTGTCCTTGCTGCGCTTGGTGGTCACCGAGGGGTACGTCTCGACGACCTGCCCGTCCCGCTTCACGATCAGGGTGAAGACGTCCTGGGGCGGATCCTCGCCCTCGGGCTCCGCCACCTCCACGGTGATCTCTCCGGTGACGCCGGGCAGCGCCCGCACGGAGTACGGGCCGAGCCGCGCGGTCTGCCCCGCAAGCTCGGCGCCTTCCTGCGCCGGCTCCCCGGCCTTCCCCACCGGACCCGCCTCGGCGCCGCCGATCCGGATCACGTAGCAGATTCCGCCACCGTTGGCGAAGTACCCGTAGACGGCCGAGGCCAGATAGGTCCCCTCGACGAAGTCGCCGAAGACGCCGGTGAACTGGGTCCAGTTGGTGATGAGGGTCGGCTCGTTGAACGGACCCTTCTGAGCGAAGCCGATGAAGGCGGCGATCGAGGTGCCGACCCCCTCGATCGGACGTGACCCGGATTCCACCTCTTCGACGTAGACGCCCGGGGACAGGTACGACGGCATACCACTCCTCTTGACCGGGTCTCCTCGACCAGGTCGACCAGTTGACCAGGTTGACCGGGGAAGCGAGAGCGATTGTTTCCGGGAGGGGGAACCGCGGGACAGGGCATTCGGCCGCACCCCGGTACAGACGTCCTTGCCCCAAGGGGCAGCGGACCCGCCTCCCTATGGGGCAGCGATCCCTGCCCTCGGCACTACCCCGACTTGCTGGGGGACCACCCCACCGGACCCCGCACTCTGGCAGACATGTTGCGCACGCGCCGCGCGCCAGGGCCCATCGCCGTCGTCATCCGGCCGACCGGGTGATGCGGTGAAGGCTGCGTCGCACAAGCCCGCCGAGCCCACCGCGTCCGCCAAGTCCCCGAACCCGGCGCCGGAACGGACACCGGCGCCGGCACCCGAGCAGGCGCCGGCCCCGGCGCGGCCCACGGGCGCCGGGGGCCTGACCCCCCAGAGCCTGCAACGCCTCCAGGGCACCGCGGGCAACGCGGCGGTCGCCCACCTGGTCGCCCAGCGCTACGCGGCGCCGGTGAAGCCGCCACCGTCCCAGGCGCCGGGCATGCGCAAGGTGAACGCCGACATCGCCGCGAAGAAGCAGAAGCTGGCCCGGCACAGGACCGCGAGCGCCGAGTCCCGTTCGGCGCAGGGCGCGGCGAAGGCCCCGCCCGACGACAGACAGGCACAGGGCAAGGCGGCCAACGCGGAGAAGATGAACGCGGCACAGCCGGGCGAGTTCGACAAGGCGGCGTTCATCGCGGCGGTGAACGAGGCGATCGACAAACAGGCGCCGAAGAACCTGGACGAGGCCGACAAGTTCGCCGACTCGGGCAAGGCGGACGAGATCAAGGGCGCGGTCGACGGCAAGGTCACCGAAGGCAAGGAGTCCTCGGCCAAGGACATCGAGACCACGACCACGGCACCGCCGGACACGTCACAGGCGAAGGAGAAGCACGTCACGCCCATGACGCCGGACCAGCCGCCGGCCAACCCGGGCGCGCCGAACGCCGCCGACGCCGTGCCGCGGCAACAGCCGCCCGAGGTCACGGACTTCTCCGAGGGGCCGCGGCAGACCGACCAGCAGATGGCGGACGCCGAAGTCACCGAGGAACAGCTCGCCAAGAGCAACGAGCCGCAGTTCACCGAAGCCCTGGGGGAGAAGAAGAAGGCCGAACAGCACTCGGCGACGGCCCCGGCACAGGCCCGCACGGCCGAGAAGCAGCAGCTGACGACGGCGAAGGCGGGCGCCGCGGCGGCCGGGGCGACGGCCATGGCGGCGCTGACCGCCAAGCGCGGCGCGGCGGGCAAGGAGGTGGACGGCGGCAAGGGCGAGACGAAGTCGAAGGACGAACAGAAGCGGGAGGAGGTGACGGCCAAGCTCCAGAAGGTCTTCGACGCGACGCAGAGGGACGTCAAGGAGATCCTGGACGGTCTGGACGGCAAGGTCGACAGACAGTTCGAGGAGGGCGAGAAGAAGGCCCGGGACGCCTTCAACACGGACCAGAAGCGCCGGATGAAGGAGTACAAGGACAAGCGCTACGGCGGCTTCTGGGGCCCGGCCAGGTGGGCCAAGGACAAGATCGCGGGCATGCCGGAGGAGGCGAACCAGCTCTTCCAGGAGTCCCGCAAGCTGTACGTGGGCCTGATGCAGGGCGTCATCTCGTCCATCGCCGACATGATCGGCAAGGAGTTGGGCAGGGCCAAGGCCCGCATCTCCCAGGGCCGCGCGGACCTGAAGGCGGAGGTCGACAAACTCCCCGCGGACCTGAGGCAGTTCGGCCAGGAGGCGGCGCAGGACTTCGCCGCCAAGTTCGACGACCTCGAATCGGAGGTCAACGACAAGTCGCAGGAACTGGTCCAGAGCCTGGCGCAGAAGTACACACAGGCCCTGAACGCGGTGGACGAGGAGATCAAGAAGCTCCAGGAGGCGAACAAGGGCCTGGTCCAGAAGGCGGTTGACGCGGTGGTGGGCGTCATCCAGACCATCAAGGAACTCAAGGACCTCCTGATGGGCGTCCTGGCCAAGGCCGCGAGCGCGATCACGAAAATCATCAAGGACCCGATCGGCTTCCTGGGCAACCTGGTCCGTTCGGTGGGCGCGGGGCTCCAGCAGTTCATGTCGAACATCGCCACGCACCTCCAATCGGGCCTGGTGTCATGGCTGCTGGGTACGTCGGTGAAGGCGGGCATAGAGATCCCGTCGAAGTTCGACCTCAAGGGGATCATCCAGCTCATCGCCTCCCTGCTGGGCCTGACCTGGGCGAACATCAAGGCCCGCATCACCCGCAAGGGCGTCCCCGACCAGGCGATGGCGGAGGTCGAGCAGTCGGTGCCGGTCGCTAAGGCGCTGGCGACGGAGGGGCCGGCCGGAGCGACGAAGGAGATCCAGGCCGAGGTGGGCGACCTGAAGTCCACGATCCTGGAGGAACTGAAGTCCTACTTGATCCCGACGGTCATCGTCGCGGGCATCACATGGATTCTGTCGCTGCTGAACCCCGCGTCGGCGTTCGTCCGTGCCGTCAAGGGCATCATCGACATCGTCACGTTCATCGTGACGCAGGGCGCCCAGATCGTGGAGTTCGTGAACGCGGTTCTGGACGCGGTGATCGCCATCGCGGGCGGTGGCTCGGCGGGCGTCCCGAAGATGGTCGAGACGGCCCTGGCGGCCAGCATCCCCCTGCTGATCGGCCTGCTCGCCTCACTCCTCGGCATCGGAAGCCTGGCCAACAAGATCAGACAGGTCTTCCAGAAGGTCTCCCGCCCGGTGAACCGAGCGATCGACAAGATCGCCGCCAAGATCGCCCAGATGGGCAGGAAACTCTGGAACAGGATAAAACCGGCGAAGAATTCCAGGCGACCCACAAAGGATGGGAAGGCAGGGAACGACGGGAAGGGCGCCGGGCAGGGGCAGGGGCAGGGGCAGGGGCGGTCGGCCGCCGCCCTGCGGGAGGCAACCGCATTGGTCAGACCGGACTCGACCGTCGAGGGGATCGAGAAGGAGCTTCCGGGCATCAAGCGCCGTCATGAACTGCGCGTGTTGAAACTCGTGGTGGACCGCTCCGACTCCTCGGGGACCGTCATTCACTTCAAGGCGGTCAACAGTCCGGCACAGGTGAGCCGGCCGCAGCGCCTCAACGGGATGAGCGAGGAGGAAGCGCTCAAGAAAGTTCGGGCGAAACTTCCGGCGGCCGCCCAGGAGTATGTGTCGACGGTGCATACGGGTTGGTGGCGCAGATATATCTCCAAGGTACGCCTGGGTGTCGAGGAAGACTCACCTTCCTTGTGGAGTGAGGGCGACGTGTCCGGGACCGAGGATGCGGCGATCCGGCACTCGGGAACGGATGGTTTCCAGAAGCCGTTGACGGCCTACTTCACAAGCGGCCAGTACAAGTCGAAGTCCTTCTACTGGTATGTCTTCACCCGTAAGGAAAGTACGGCAAAGAAGGAATTTCTGGGTCACCTCGGAGCGCCGGTTCCGCAACGGCTGAAGGACCGAGGGCTTGCCAGGATCGCCAGCGCGTCCGGCCTCGATCAAGGCTACAAGGACGGCATGATCAGTAAGCTGAACGCGCTAGGTCCTGATTCCTACAACGTCGATACCGAGCCGTACGGTCGGCTGGCACTGCCTTCACAGGGTGAGGCCGAACATTCCAATTTCTATCCGGAGAACATAGAGCTAAATGACGACGGAACCCGGCGGGTCACCACGTACACCACACGTGCGGGCAAGACGTTTGTGGTGACCGAGACCGATCCCAACCGCTCCGCGACACTGAAGGTGGAAGGGTTCGATCTCCGTCTCAAGACGGGAGGTGGGCCGCGTGGTGTGACGCAGGATTCACCCGGTTTCATCAGCGGTGAGGGCTTCAATCGCGCACACGCTGTTGCCGATCTGTTCGGAGGATCCGGCTATCGCGAAGCTCGCAATCTGGTGACCACGAGCGACCACTACAACAAGATCGTCATGCGGGATGCCGAGAGGGTGATCGCAAACGAAGTGGTGACGTTCGCCGGCGGCCGAGAAAGGACAGGAGAAGTATCCATCAACCTGACGGTGACGATTTCGTTCGGGGAGCTTTTGAAGGATTTCCTGGAAGGAAAGATCCGAGGGCATCCTGAATTCCGGAGCGGTGACGCCGAGGCGGAGCGCGAGCTGAAGGACATGCTCGATGACATGTTCGATGACCCGGTCAAGCGGGTCATCGAAACAAAGTACGAATGGACGATGACTCTGTCGTCCGGAGACAGTGATTCAGGTGATATCGTCATCGGGTCCGACGATTGGCTTTTCATCGGTCGAAGGGTGTCGAGTCGTGGAAATTGACGGCGCTGTGGACTTCTTCAACGCATATTTGGATGCGGAGTACGCGGAAGCGGTGGCGGCTCGCTCCGAACCGGATCAGGTGCTGGACGAGCGGCGCCGGGCCAGTGAGGCGTTCATGTATGCGGCTCCAGGTGTAGTCATGTCCTCTGTTATCGGGCGCGGCCGAGGATGGTCCGCGGAGAAATTGTCCGAGTATGCGCAGACCGTCCATCAGGTGGCCCGTCGAGTGCTGTTCCTGGTGGCTGAGTACCGCCACTCCGAGTGGGATCGGCTGTTCGCCGGGTATGCCAGTGGCCCGAGGCCCAGGATCACGGGTTCTTATGGGCAGTTGTTGTATGCAGCCGAGATCGAGGGGCAGCCGAAGATCATCGCCCAGTACGCTCCGGAGATCCTGGAACCGGCCCCACCCATGCGATGGAGCCATGCCCAGGGGGCCGAGATCGGTGATCCCGGTCGGCCGGTGGCCATCCGGGCACTCGCGGAACCGACACTCCAGGAGCACCGGCAGGACTGGATCGCCCTCCGTGATTCCATGGCCTGATCCGAGGCAGGACCGCGCAGCGTGTATGCCCGGGTGCCTGAGCCTGTGCGCGCCGGGCGCGTCGCCGACCCAGACCGGCCAGTGAGTTTCAGTCCGTGAGCAGGGACAGGTACGGGCCGAACTCCGATGCCAGGGTCAGGCGGCCCAGTTTTTGGTATTCGCGTTGTATCGCGTGGATCAGGTTCGCCATCGTCACCGGTCGGCCCGACTCGGCGGACAGGTACGCGGCCGTCACCGCCACCGAGCGGATGTTGCCGCCCGACAGTTCGAAGGACTGTGCGCAGAAGTCCAGGTCCAGGCCGGTGGCGCCGGGGAGGATCGGGGCCAGACAGCGGTCCCAGAGGGCGCGGCGCTGGGCGGTGTCGGGCAGCGGGAAGTCGATGACCAGGTCCAGGCGGCGGGTGAACGCGTCGTCCAGGTTGGCACGGAGGTTGGTGGCGAGGACGGCGAGACCGTCGAAGGTCTCCATCCGCTGGAGGAGGTACGCGCTCTCGACGTTGGCATAGCGGTCGTGCGCGTCCTTGACCTCCGAGCGCTTGCCGAAGATCGCGTCGGCCTCGTCGAAGAGCAGGACGCCGTTGATTCCCGCCGCTTCGGAGAAGATGCGCTCCAGGTTCTTCTCCGTCTCGCCCACGTACTTGTCGATGACCGTCGCCAGGTCGACCGTGTACAGGTCAAGGCCCAGATCCGCGGCGATCACCTCGGCCGACATCGTCTTGCCGGTGCCCGAGTCGCCCGCGAACAGGGCCGTCACGCCCCGGCCCCGGCCGCCGCCCGGCCGCATGCCCCATTCCCCCAGCACCCGG
The DNA here is from genome assembly GCF_044765425.1 of Streptomyces sp. NPDC102462. NCBI lineage: Bacteria > Bacillati > Actinomycetota > Actinomycetes > Kitasatosporales > Streptomycetaceae > Streptomyces > Streptomyces sp. NPDC102462. The sequence continues at coordinate 194,252 of NZ_JBIWKB010000004.1, forward strand.
TCGCGGTGGCGGGCCCGGGCCGCCAGCTCGCGGAGCTGGGCGTGCGTGTCGGCGGGCAGCACCAGGTCGGACCAGGTCACCGCGGGTTCCGTGCGGCGGGCCAGACGGTCGAGGCCCGCCGCGTTCTGCGAGCGGGCGCCGGCGCGTATGTGGTCCGGGCGGAGCGTGCCGCCGTCCAGCGTCGCGGTCTGGGCCGCGGCGCGGGCCGCACGGGCGATCTGGTCGGGGGCGAGGAGGAAGGGGGAGAGGACGTGCGTCACGTCCAGGCCCGGGGGGAGGGGGCCTGGGTACGCCGCCGTCCACAGGGCCGCCCGTGCCCTGGGCTCGACGCGCGGCGCGTGCAGCAGCAGGGGCGGGCGGCTCGACCAAGCCGCGTCCCACGGGACTCTGCCGACCAGAACCGCGGGGACCGCGACATCCGTCACCGCGCGGATGATCTCGATTCTGTCCGGTTCCCGGGTCAGCGCGTCCAGGGGGGCGCACACCAGCGCGCAGGACGTGAGCTTCGCCTCGCGGGTCAGGATCCGTATGGCTTCCGCGGGGTTCACGTCACGGGCCACTCGGTCCAGGTCGACGGCCAGCACGCCGTGGCCCGCGCGGGCGGCAGCGGCAGCGGCGAGTGCCGAGCCCGCACCGCCCTGTTCCTCGCGGAGATATGCCAGCGGCACACCGGTGGCCAGGGCGCGGGCCAGCGGAGCCGGGTCGCCGATGCCCGGCTCGGCCCCGGCCGCCACGCCGGGCCGCCCGCCGGCCGCCGGACCGAGTCCGGTACCGGTGCCCGCCAGGGGCTCGACGGCGGGCGTGAACTGTCGCGGCACCAGCAGGTCCACGATGCGCGCATCCGTGGTGTCGTCACCGAGGAGATGGGCGGTGACCCGGTCGGGGACGCGCAGGGCGCGGGCCAGGAAAGGGCGATCGGGTTCCTCCACCAGCAGGAGGCCGCCCGCACGCAGCGGGGCACGCGGGGACAGACGGGAACGCGCCGCCGCGTCGGCGGGCGACAGGCCGCACAGGCCCAGCGCGAGGCCCGTGGTGGGGCGGCGGCGGGTGACGTCGTCGTTGAGGTAGCCGTAGAACTGCTCGAAGCGGTCGTCCAGGTCCGGGAGGAGGGCGATCAGCAGGATCTCTACGTCCAGCGGTGAGAGGCCGAAGTCGTCGGCGAGGGTGCGCAGCCGGGTGGGACGGCCCGTCGCCTCCGCCGCGTCGGCGCGTGCCTCCGTGTCCGCCAGGAAGCCGGCGTCCGTGCTGTCGGGAGCGGTGACGGCGAACGTACGGGGGCCCGCGTCCAGCAGCCGGCGGACGGCCTCGTCGCTCAGGTACAGGCCGCGGAAGGCGTCGTCGGGGGCGGGGTCGTCCTGCTGCCGGCCGTGGACCGCCCGCCGTACGCGTTGCTCGACGAGGATCGCGCGGTCGAGCAGGTGGCGCAGGCTCCCGTCCCGGGCGGCCGGTTCCACCCGTTCGGTGGGGGCCGTCATTCCGGGTGTTCTTCCGCCACACGCGACGCTATGCCGCCCCTGCGCGCCCCGTACACCGGCAGGGTCGCGCCGCCCGGTGTGCGCTGCGCCGGCGCGGTGGGCGGCGGCTCGGCCGGGGGCCGCTCGCCGAAGCCGAGCCGCACCCCTTCCTCGTCCACCTGCGGGCCCGCCGGGTAGACCGGGGACTCGGTGACCGGCACGCTCACCACCAGGTCGAGCGACGGCTTGAGTTCTCCGCCCAGCGCGCTCCACACGTCGGCGAACGACCGGTCCTCGGGCGGCGGCAGCGCGACCGTCATGGGGACGGACACACCGATCTCGCCCAGTGTGCCGGTGAGGCGTTCGGCGGGCAGCGCCTCGTACCGCAGGAGGCAGGACAGCAGCGACGAGAGCAGCCGGTGTTCGTCCTCCGGGCGTTTGGTCCACGCGGTGATGAGATACGACAGCTTGAAGAACCGGGGCGGGCGGCGCCTGGCCACGACGGCGCCCTGCTCGTCGTACTCGTTCAGCAGGCCGCGCTCACGGCGGCGCATGTCCTCCCGGATGTCGTACAGGTACAGGTTGACGGTGGGGGCGTTGACCTTGGCGGCCCAGTCGCGGGTGGGGGCGTCGAAGACCACCGTCACCTGGCCGCCCGCCAGGACGTCGGCGCGGAACAGCGCGCGCAGTGCCTCGTCGACCTCGTGGATCACGGCGCGCCCCTCACCGTCGGCCCGCGAAGTCCGGCGGCTGGAGGCTGCGGCGCACGATCAGTACGTCCTCCTCCGGCCGGTGCAGCCGCTCCAGCGCCGGCACCCGCGCGCGGAGCACGCGCGGGCCCAACTGGTCCTTGCGCAGGACCGGCACCTGCGCCTCGAATGTGCCGTCCCGGCCGACCCGTACGGGCGACTGCGCCGCCGTGATGCCGCGGCTCCAGGTGAGGGCGACCGTGCGGCCGGGCGGGAAGTCCTCGCCGCGGGCCAGCACCACGTCGCCCGGCCGGGCCACCGCCGGGGTGACGGTCAGTTTGGGCCGCAGGACGCGGAGCGGCGCGGTGGCGGTGTTGTCCGCCCGCCGGGGGTCGCGCGGTGAACCGGTGACCGATGCGCGGACCTCGCCGCGTAGGGCGGTGTCGTAGACCGCGGTCTGGGTGACGGTGACGCGGCTGCCCGGCGCGATGGTGCAGGGCCTGGCACGGGTGCAGTCCGAGAGCGCGGACAGTGTGCGGTCGCCGGCGCGGTCCCCCTGGGGCCAGGCGGTGGTGAGGACGACGTTCCTCGCGGGCCGCGGCCCCGTGTTGGTGAGGACGAAGTCGGCGCGTGTGGTCAGGCCCGTGTACGCGGTGGCGGGGGTCACGACGGCCCGGACGGCGATGTCCGCCTCGTTCGGCACGGGGGCCGCGGTGACCGTGAAGGCGGCCGTGCCGGTGCCCGTGTTGCCGGACGAGTCGGTCGCCGTGCAGGTGACCCGGGTGGTGCCGACGGGGAAGAGCGAGCCGGACGCGGGATCGCAGGTGACGGGCAGGGTCCCGTCGACCGTGTCCTCGGCGGTGGCGGTGAAGTCGATGACCGTGCCGTCGCCGTCGGTGGCCTGCACGGTGCGGTCGACGACGGTGACGACGGGAGCGGTCACGTCCTCGACGGTGATGGTGATGTGCTGCTGGTAGTCCTCGGGGACGGCTGCGCCGCCGACACGACCGGCTCCGTCGCGACCGTCGCCCCGGTCATCGCTTCCGTCGCTTCCGCTGTCTCCGCCGCCGTTCTGCCGGCCGCCGTCACCCTGACCGCCGTCCTGGCTGCCGCCGGCGCCGGCCGTGGCGCCGCCCGTTCCGCCGTCGCCGGCCCCACCGACCGTCCCGGTGACCGCCCCGCCGACGGCCCCGGCGGCCGATCCACCGCCCGCCGCCCCGCCGCCGGGTGAACCGCCGACCGACGAACCGCCCTCGGGTGAACCGCTCACGGAGGAACCCCCGTTCGTCTCACCGCCGCTTCCGTCGCTCGCGCCGTCGCCGCAGCCCCCGGAGCCCCCGATGAGGCCGCCGAGCAGCCCGCCGATGAGCCCTCCGCCGTCGCTGCCGAGACCGCCGATGCCGCCGATCACCGACCCGGCGACGGCTCCGCCGTCACAGTCGTGGGCTCCGTCAGAGCCGTCAGAGCCGCCCGTCACGGCACCGACCGTTCCCCCGACGACCCCTCCGCTGCCGCCCCCGTCGGTGCCACCGGCGGTGCCGACGACGGTTTCGGAGGCCGAGGCGTCACCCCCGGGAGCGGATCCGCTGCCGGAGGCCGATGTGCCGGGGCCGACCGGTCCGTCGAGCGCGTCGCCGGGGGAGACCCGTCGGCTGTCGAAGGCGCGGGCGGGCGGGACGTCGAGGGGCGGGTCCCCGCCCGGTGCCTTGCCGTCCAGCAGGAACTGGACGGTGCAGCTCAGGGTCATGCCCTGCGGAGCGTCGTCCGCCACCGTGATGCTCTCCTTGAAGGCGGCGACCTGACCGCTGGTCACCTGCCGGACGGCAGGGCTCAGGGCGACGGTGAGCGCGGGATCGCAGCCGATCGTCTGGTGGCTGACGGTGGTGGGCAGATTGGTCAGGCCCGCGGCGATCGTGTCGGCCACCTGGCCCGGGTCGATGTCCTGGAAGAGACGGCCGCCGGTGGCCTCGACCACCCCGGTGGCCTGGTCGGGCTCGTGGGTCGGCTCCCGGTTCTCGTCGGGGCCGTTGCCGTTGTCGCCGTTGCCGTTCAGACCGTCGCCCAGGACGGTCTCCACATCGACCGCGATGACCCGGGCACCCACGTTCTGCAGGGCGTTGACCGCGTCGGTGAGCGTATGGCCCATGCTGGGGTCGTGGCTGGACGCGTCGCCGACGAGGACCACGACCGGGCTCGCGTTCTCCCGGAAGCCTCCTGCCGCCCCGTTGCCGATCTGCCACAGCGCGTTGATCCAGTCCTCGGCGGGTCCCGGGCTGTAGCCACCGCGGGTGGCGTCGAGGCGTTCGACCCCGGCCCGTACGGCCGTCAGGTCGTCCGTGAGTTGCTGCAACACCGTGAAGACCCGGTCGCCGTCGACCTGCTGGTCGCCGTACGTCGCCACGGCGAAACGGGAGTCGGGCTGCTCCTGGCGGACCCGGTCCGTGATGGTTCCGAGGTCCGCCTGGACCCCCTCGATGGTGGTGTCCATGCTGCCGGTGCCGTCCACCAGCAGCACGATGTCCGGCCGCGGCGGCACCACGGGCGTGCTGACCTCCTTGTCGACGGTGAGCGAGTCGCCGGGGGCGAGCGGCTCGTCCACCACGGCGGGGGTCACCGCCGACCCGGGGACCGCGGCCGGCGCACCGCCCGCGACACCCGTGACCCCGGTGACGGCCGCGACGACCACCAGGAGCAGTACGGTGGTCAGCACGCCGACGGTGAAGACGGGCGGCCGGGCGACGGCGGCCGGGCCCGGCAGGCCGTGGCGCCGGACTCCGCGGGCAGGGCGCAGCGCCCCGCGTACGCCGTGCACGAACCCCCGTACAGAAGCCACTGAACACCCCACGGTCACGATCGGCGACTCGGACTGCCACCCTCGCGGGTCGGCCGTGTACCACGCAGCGGGGCGCGAGCCAGTCCTTCGGGAAGGACCGGCTGCCCCTTGGGGCACCGCGCGGTGCCGGGCGACACGCGACGGCACCGCGGGCCGTACTCAAATCAGCCCTTGGCGCAGTGCATAGGCCACCGCGTGCGACCGGTTGCGCAGATTCAGCCGGGTCATGATGGAATGCAGGACGTTTTTGATGGTCCGTTCCGAATAGGACAGTTTCACCGCGATGTCAGCGGTGTCGTACCCCTCCGCGACCAGTCGCAGCACCTCGATCTCGCGGGCGGTGAATCCGGTGAGGTTCAGCCCGTGGGGCGCGAGCACCTGGCCCTGGAGTCTGCCGACCTGTTGCAGCAGGCTGCCGAGCAGGTCGGGCGGCACCCGGCCCTCGCCCCTGGCGACCGAGCCGATCACCTTGACCAGGCGTTCCGGGGTCGCCTCGGCGCGGCGGACGACCCCGACGAACCCGCACTCGGCCGCGTTCACCAGCTGCTGCTCGTCGATGTGGGTGGTGACCAGTACCCCCCGCGCGGTACTGGTCCGCTGGATCTGGCGCAACACGCGTAGCGCGACATCGTCGAGGACGTCGAGGACGACGACCACCACCTGCGGTACGTCCGTGTCGTCGCGTTCGTCCCAGTCGATGACCCTGACTTCCGGGCGAGCGCGTAACTGGCTGGACACTCCGGCCTGTGACACCGGGTCCTGGGCGCGCAGCGCCACCGTAATACGATCTCCGTTCGTCTGTATCAACGTCGCTCTCTCCCCTCGGGCGACTGCGGGAGAGCTCCGGCGAAATATGGTTAGATCATGGGGACGGGTCCACATTTCATTCACATGGGTCTCCCTTTACCGAGTAACCACAGTAATGCCCCTGATTACCCAAGGGAATTGGCCGTGACTCAACGGGCATCGGGATTGCCCGAAAGTGTTCCTGAGTGGCCGGTGACCGTATGTCACACCGGACCTTACGGTGCGCCGCATGACTGTTTCGGCGAGCGTGGACGAGTCTTCCGTCACCGTTGAGCCCGGGGGTGCGGCAGAACTTCCGGTGCGGGTGCTCAACTCCGGGACCACCGTTGAGGAGTGCAGGTTCGAAGTGGTGGGGCCGTGCGCCGAATGGACCACGGTGGAACCGGAGAGTCTGTCGCTCTACCCGGGCGCGTCCGGCACCGCCACCGTCACCCTGCGTCCGCCGCGCAGCTCACAGGTGAGCCCCGGGGAGACACCCCTCGGACTGCGCGTGGTGCCGACGAGCGAGCACAGCGAGACGGCCGTCCTCGAACGGACCGTGACCATAGGGCCGTTCACAGAGGTCACCGCGGAGCTGGTGCCACCGGGGTCGAACAGCCCGTGGCGCGGACGGCACAAAGTGGCCGTCGACAACAGGGGCAACACTCCCGTCACGGTCGATCTGACCGCCCGGGCCGCCACCGAACGCGCTCGGCTCGTCTTCAGCCCGGCCGAACTCGAAGTACCGCCCGGCCAGGCCAAGTTCACCGCCCTGGCGGTGCGCCCCGCCAAGCGTCTGTGGCGCGGCACGCCGATCACCCACCCGTTCCAGGTGGCGGTGACACCACGGGTCGCGGAGGGCCAGGACCCGTACCAGCCGGTGGTCCTCGACGGCTCCTACGAGCAGCAGGCCGTCCTGCCCCGCTGGCTGCCCCGCGCCCTGGCCGTGGCGGTGCTGGTGGCCGCGGCCGTGGTCGGGCTCTGGTACTCGGTGCTGCGGCCCACGGTACGGTCGGCCGCGCGCGAGGCGATCACTCCGCAGGCGGTCGAGTCCGCGCTGCGGGAAGGGAACCGGGATCCTGACGGAGCGGGCGGCACGGGGGCCGGCGGTCAAGGGCAGCAGGGAGATTCCGGCGGCGGTGGCACGGCAGGGGCGGGCGGCAACGCGTCCGCGTCACCGGGCAGTTCCGCGACCGGGGAGCCCGGCGGGAGCGGCGGGGCCGGCGGATCCGGGACACCGGAGAGCGCCCGGGTGCGGGTGCGGGACGCGGTGGGCGGCGGCGCGACCCGGCGCACCGCGTACGAGGTGCCCGCCGGCCGCACCTTCGAACTGACCGACATCGTGATCCAGAACCCGCAGGGCGACGCGGGCACCCTGGTCGTCTCCAGCGACGACGGACCGCTGCTCACACTGGCGCTGGAGAACTTCCGGGACTCCGACTACCACTTCGTCACCCCCATCGAGGTGCGCTCCGGGGGAAGGGTCACCGTCTCCGTCAACTGCCGGCGGGTGGGGCGGCCGGTCGGGGCCCCGGCGCCCTCCCAGTGCTCCGAATCGCTGTTCCTCGGAGGCAAGATCTCGGAGCCCGCGCAGGCCGCCGGCTGACCGGTCCGCCCGGCCGGCCGCGGCCCGGTCACCCCTCCGGAGTGGCCTCCTCCTCTTCCTCCGCCGCGCCCTCCGTGGCCCGTTGCACGAACGAGCCCTGCACGTCCGCCGGTTCCTCGTCCTCGTCCGCCGCCTGACGCTGCACCGGGGCGGCGGTCGCGGACGGCACCGCCACGGCGGTCTGCGCGGACACGGGGACGGACGAGTCGGCGGCCGGGGCGGGTGCGTCGGGGGACGGAGCCGGGGCGGACATGACGCGCTCCGCGTTGGCCGACGCCTCCCGCTCGAAGCGGTCCGACGGATCGCTCACCCGGATCCCGCCGGGAGCCTCGGTGCCGTCCACCGGACCGGAGCGCTGCTGGATCACATGGGTCAGCTCATGGGCGAGCGTGACCCGCCCCTGATGCGAGGACGGGTCGTAACTGTCCCGCTGGAACACGACGTTGTCGCCGACCGTGTAGGCGTGGGCGCCGACCTCCTTCGCCGACTCGTGCGCCGCGGAGCCCGTATGCACCCGCACGGAGGAGAAGTCGGCGCCGAGCCTGGCCTCCATGTCCGTACGGGTGTCGGTGTCCAGTGGCTGCCCGCCGCCGGACCCGATCACCTCGTGGACGCCGGAACGCCGCTCGCCCCGCTCCGCGGCCTCAGGTTCGGCATCCTCGGGCTTGCGTTGGAGCGCCGAGCGGGCGGCCGTGTTGCCGACCGTCCGTTGCAGGGTGCTCATCCCGGCGGGCCCGAGCACGTCCGTACGGCCGGTGGCGGCTGCCGTCAGCATGTGGGCGAGCCCGGCAGGCGGCTGGGCGGACCCGTCGGCGGACGACCCGACGGGGGCCTCGGAGAAGGTGTCGGAGTTGCCCTTCCTGGTCGCCCTGAGCGATGCGTCGTGCTCGTGCTCGCCTTCGTGTCCCTGTTCGTACATGCCCATGCGCCGCTCCCCGCGGAATAGCAGAATGCCGAACGTCCCCTCGATGACACGTGGCGCCCCACGGATGCCTTGGACGACACTCGTGCGACGCCCCCGCATTCCCTTCCAGCGTCGCCGGGGCACCGGCCCGCGTCCAGCCCCGTAACCATCGGGTACGGGCAGTGCGGACTGCACCTTCGGGCAACGCCTTCGGGTTTCGATCGCGGCGTCGGTGCAACACGTTCAGGTGTGCCCGGACGGCGGTGGACATCGAGACGTCGGCCGCCGGTGAGCCGCCGGCGGACCGTGACCGGCAGGGAGGAACGATGGATCACTCGCGCGTACCCGTACTGGAGGCGTTGCAGGAGTTCCGGCGGCGTGGAGACGTGGTCTACGGCCCACCGGGGCACAAGCAGGGCCGCGGCGTGGATCCGCGGGTCGCCGACGTCGTAGGGCTCGACGTGTTCCGCTCGGACGTGCTGTCACTCAACGGACTTGACGACCGCCGTCAGTCCCAGGAGATGCTCGGCCAGGCGCAGGATCTGATGGCGGACGCGGTGGGAGCCGAGCGTGCCTTCTTCTCGACCTGCGGCAGTTCCCTGTCGGTCAAGACCGCCATGCTGGCCGTGGCCGGTCCCGGCGAGAAGCTGCTGGTGTCCCGCAACGCGCACAAGTCCGTCATCGCGGCCGTCGTCGTCAACGGCGTGGAGCCGATCTGGGTACATCCGAAGTTTGACGCCGGGCGGCACCTCGCTCACCCGCCGGAACCCGACGACGTACGCCGCCGTCTGCGGGAACACCCGGACGCGAAGGGCATGCTGCTGATCACCCCCACCGACTGGGGCACCTGCGCGGACGTGGCGGGCGTCGCCCGGGTGTGCCACGAGTTCGACGTGCCGTTGATCGTGGACGAGGCATGGGGCGCGCACTTCCCGTTCCATCCCGAACTGCCCGCCTGGGGCATGGACGCCGAGGCCGATCTCGTGGTCACCAGCGTCCACAAGATGGGCGGCGCCATCGAGCAGAGCTCCGTCTTCCACCTCCAGTACGACCGGGTCTCGCCCGAAGTGCTCAAACAGCGGGAGGACCTGCTGGGCACCACCAGCGCCTCGTCCCTGGTGTACGCGACCCTCGACGGCTGGCGCCGCCAGATGGTCGAACACGGGCATGTGCTCCTGGACGCCGCGCTGTGCCGCGCCGAACGCGTACGGTCGGCCGTCGGCGACCTGCCAGGTCTGCGGCCCATGGGCCGGGAGGTCGTCAAGGAAGGACTCGCCGCCGACGTCGACCCCCTCAAGATCGCCATCGACGTACGCGACCTCGGCATCACCGGCATGCAGGCCGCCGAGTGGCTGCGGGCGCACCGGCACGTGGATGTCGGCGGCTCCGACACCTGCCGGATCAACGCCTCCCTCACCCACGCCGACGACGACGAGACCGAGGAAGTGCTGCTCGGCGCGCTGCGCGCGCTTGCCGACAGCGCCGACTCCATTGAACGGCAGCCTCCCGTCCGCCTGCCCGCGTCCCCGGCCCTGGAACTGGAGCAGGCGCTGCTGCCGCGTGACGCGTTCTTCGCCCCGGTGGAGCACGTGCCCGCCGAGCACGCCGCGGGACGGATCTCTGCGGAGACGATCAGCCCGTACCCTCCGGGTGTTCCGGTCGTCGCTCCCGGCGAGGTCGTCACCGACGGGGTACTGGACTACCTGCGCAGCGGTGTCGACCACGGGGTCCTGATCCCGGACGCGGCCGACCCGACGCTCAGGACGCTCCGCGTGGTGGCGCGGACCTGACGAACACGTGCGCGCCCGTGCCCAGTTGGCGTCGACTCACATCTCGCCCGGTCCACAGCAGACGCCGTAGGAGGCGGTCCGGCCGAACAGCGGGTGCGCGGCCTGCTCGCCGAACTCGAGGTTGCGGTCCCCGCGTGAGCGCTGCGCGCGGCACGGCCGTGGAACGGGTCGGCGGAAGATTGGTCATCTGCTGGTCTCCCGCTCACCGTTTACTGGGCTGTCTCTCGACAGCGGGTTCCTAGGGTCGTGGTCGTCCCCCGGAGGTCCGGTTCCGCGGACCTCCGAACCCGCGAGTTCCCCAGTGTTTGGAGACACCCTGATGCGTGCTCTGCCCCGTCGCGCCGTGCTTGCCGCTCCCGCCGCCGCGCTGATGTTCGCGCTGGCCGCCTGCGGCGGTTCGGACTCCGGCTCCGACACCTCCAGTGCCGCGGACACCCAGCAGTCGGCACCGACCGCGGCCGGCGCCGGGGCGGCCGGTGAGGCCGGCGGTGACACCGACGACAAGAAGGAGCCGCCGCTGACCGGTGACATCAAGCAGAAGGCCGAGGCCGCCGCGCTCGCCGCGTACCCGGGCACAGTCGTCAAGTCCGAGCAGGACGCGGAGAAGCCCGGCATGTACGCGGTGGAGGTCAAGCAGGCGGACGGCACCTCGATCGAGGTCTACCTCGACACGTCCTTCAAGGTCACCGACACCAAGCAGGAGGGCACCGAGGAGGCCGCGGACGCCGGCTGACGGACACGGCCTGAGCCGCAGGGGGAGCCTGATGCCGAACGCACCCGCACACGCCTCTGCCTCGGACGGCGAGCAGACGACGATCCTGGACGCGGTGCCCGGCGCACCGGCCACGGCCGGCTACGGGGGCCGCTTCGCGGAGGACGCCTTCGACTACCCCTCGCCCGACGCCACGACCGGGCCGCCCGAACTGCGCAGCCTGGCCGCCTCGTTCACCCGTACCGCGACCCTGCTGCAACAACTGCTCAAGAACCAGCAGGCGTTCGCCTCGGAAGCCTCCCACCAGCTGAAGACCCCGCTGACCGCGCTGCGGCTGCGCCTGGAGAACTTCGAGCCCTACCTCGACCCGCGCGCCCACGGCAGCCTGGAGGAAGCCGTCGGCGAGGTGGAACGCCTCGGCCGCATGGTGCAGGGGCTGCTCGCCCTGGCCCGGCTGGAGAACACCGCCACCGTGCCCGAACCCGTCGACCTGGACGCCGCCCTCGCCGACCGGGTCGCCATGTGGGAGCCGCTGGCCGCCGAGCAGTACGTCGCCATCGCCATCACCGGCCCGCCCGTCGGCCGGGTGTGGGCGATCCCCGGGGCGCCGGCGCAGATCATCGACAACCTCCTCGCCAACGCCCTGCGCGTGTCCCCGGCCGGCACCGGCATCACCCTCCACCGCGTACCGGGCGGCGAACTCCACGTCGTGGACCAGGGACCCGGCATGAGCGAGACCGAACGCGCCCGCGCCTTCGACCGCTTCTGGCGTGCCTCCGACTCCCACCACGACGGCACCGGTCTGGGCCTGCCCATCGTCCGTCACCTCGTCGACGCCTCCGGCGGCACCATCTGTCTGCGCCCGGCGCCGGGCACCGGTCTGGACGTCGTCGTGCGGCTGCGTCCGGTACCCGGCCGGCCCACGCACGCCGGCCGGGCACCCCGATCGATGTCGGGCGGCCGATGAGTTCGCGTGGGTGGCACGGCCACCACTGGACCGCGCCGGGTCAGTGCCTCAAGGTCGCGTTCGCCGGCCGGTGTCTGTGCCCCGTTCCGCAGGCCGCTGCCGATCAGGTGCTGAGCGGCGGGCAAGCCGAACTGGTCTGCCCACGCGTCGTTCTCACGCAGGAGCCCGTCCTTGAAGTCGTCGGCGGGCACGGAGCGTTTGGCCGCTTCGATGACACCGTCGGGCAGCGCGGCGATGTTGCGACCGACACGGTCGACGTACGCGTCGAGTTCCTCGGCCGGCAGGGCCCGGATTCCCGCGGTCTCGACGGCCGCGAACGCCATGTCCGCCGCGGCGACGAACTCCGCCCCGCCGCCACGGGCCTTCCCGGCGAGCTTGACGATGGTCACCTGGGGCTGGTGGCGGATGAGTTCGCCGACGGCCTGGAACACGTTGACGTCCTCCGGTGCCGACGCGGCAAGCTCCTCGTTGGTCATGAAGTGCTCCATCGGTTCTCGCAAGGCATGTAGGTTTGCAATGCATACCTACGGTCGGCGGCGCCGATCGGTTCGTGAAGAACGCACTTCGGGAGCACCAAGGATCATGAAGGACACCGACCCGCACGGCGTTGACGCCACACCACGTGTCGTCTTCCAGGCGAACTGCCCGAGCCGGCCCATCCTCGACCAGATCGCGGACAAGTGGTCGATGATGGTCATGGCGCTGCTGGAGCGGCCCACCCGGTTCAATGAGCTGAAGCGCGGCTTGGAGGGTGTGACGCAGCGTGTCCTCACCCAGACACTGCGCCGCCTTGAGCGCAACGGCATGATTCAGCGCAAGGTGCTGCCGACCTCACCGGTCGGCGTCGAGTACTCGCTCACCCCGCTGGGCGAGTCCCTGCGGGAGCCGTTCGGGCGTCTCTACGACTGGACCGTCGAGCACAGCGAGGAGATCCAGAACTGCCAGCGGGCGTACGACGGCAGGACTGACGCGTAATCCGCCTGTTCACCACGGATGGACACAGGCCCAGGCAGCCGGACGCCGGCGGGCGGTGCCGGGTCAGTCGACCTCGGTGAGATTGCCGGCTGCCACGTCGAAGACGAAACCGCGGACCCGGTCCTTGTGCACGAGGAAGGGGTCCGCCTTGATGCGTGCGATCGACTGCCGCACGTCCGTGTCCGGATCGGCGAACGCCTCCGCCGCCCACGGCGGACGGATCCCGGTCTCCTTCTGGATCGCGTCCTTGAACGCGTCGTCGGTGAAGGTCAGCATGCCGCAGTCGGTGTGGTGGATGAGGATGATCTCCTCGGTGCCGAGCAGTCGTTGGCTGATGGTGAGCGAGCGGATCTCGTCCTGGGTGATCACGCCGCCCGCGTTGCGGATGACATGGGCCTCCCCGTCCTTCAGACCGAGCATCGCGTAGACGTTCAGCCGGGCGTCCATGCAGGCCACGACGGCGACCTGCCGGGAGGGAGGCATCGGGAGCGGGCCGGAGAAGTTCTCGGCGTAGCGGGCGTTGTTGGCCAGCAGTTCATCGGTCTCGGACATGACGGACCTCGGTTCTCTCGGGTGGCGGACGGTGCGGGAGACGGCGCGTGCGCCCCGGACGTCATGGGCCGTGGAGCGCGGTCACACGTCCCGGCGACAGAACCCGTCGAAGAGATGGACGCGACGCGAGGGCCCGAGGCCCGTCAGCGTGGCGGCGAGGGTCTGCATCACTCCAGTGAACCCGCCCACGCCTCGGGTCGGCAAGCGCAGGAGCAGACAGCGGCGCGCCCGCCGCCACCGACGGCGCACCCTTGAGCGGTCCTGAGCCGCCTCCGCGGGGCGTCCGGGCCGCCGGGACGCGATTATTGCGGCTTCGTGAAAGAAGGCTCGCGGACGGCACGATCGTACGACCCTGCTGCATACAGTCGTATGCACCCGGCCGCGGCCGGCCCGTTCCACCCGCATCCGATCCCCGGAGACACCCCCGCCATGGAACAACTCACCTGGCAGAGCCCCGCGATCCCCGACGGCATCGCCGCCATCCGGTCCCGTTCGCCGTTCGTCTACGGACTGACCAACTACGTCGCCGCCAACCTCAGCGCGAACGTGCTCCTGGCCGTCGGCGCCGGACCCGCCATCGGTGCCGCGGCCGACTTCCCCACCGTCTTCCCGGCCGGTGCCGGCGCGGTGTGGATCAACACGGCAGCGCTGGTCAGCAACCCGGCCGAACCCGTCACCGACGCGGCTCGCACCGCGCACGAGGCCGGCACCCCCTGGGTCCTTGACCCGGTGGCAGCCGGCGCGGGCGCCGGCGAGTACGACGCGTTCGTGACGGCACTGCTCGGCCTCCGGCCCACCGTGATCCGCGGCAACGCCAGCGAACTCGTCGCCCTCTCCGGCGGCGACAGCACCGGCAAGGGCGTCGAGACGACCCTCTCCTCCGAGGACGCGATAGGCGCCGTCGAGGAACTTGCCCGGCGGACCGGCGCCGTGGTCGCGGTCAGCGGCCCCACCGACTATCTGACCGACGGCACCCGCACGGTCGCCGTGCCCGGCGGCGACGCCCGGCTCACCCAGGTCACCGGGGCCGGATGCAGTCTCGGTGCCCTGATCGCCGCCGCCCTCGCTGTCGTCCCCGACGCGCTCACCGCTGCCGCCATCGCCCATGTCGCCTTCGCCACCGCCGCCGAGCGGGCCGGCGCCCGGACCCGCGGAACCGGCTCCTTCGCGGTCGCGCTCCTGGACGAACTGTCGCTGCTCGGCCGGTGACGGCTCCGCAGCCGCCCGGCACGCCGGAACGACCGTACGACCCCTGGAGCACCCCTTGAGCAGCACCGAAGAGCCGGCCACCGCGCCGCGCATGCACCTGGCCGCCTTCCTGAACGCCGGACCGCAGGGCACCGTCGGCTGGCGGCACCCCGACGCGGGCGACGGCTTCCTGACGGCCGCCCACTACACACACATCGCCCGGGTCCTGGAGGACGCCGGATTCGACCTCGCCTTCGTGCCGGACTCGCTCGCCGTGCCCAGAAGCCTCGGCGACACCTTCGCCCCCGCCGTGACCTGGGGCACCGGCACCCCACGCCTCGACCCGGTTCCCGTGATCACCCTGATGGCCGCCGCGACCCGGCACCTCGGCGTCGCCGCCACCGTCTCCACCGGCTACCAGGAGCCCTTCCACGTCGCCCGCGGCATGGCCACACTCGACCACCTCCTCGGCGGACGCGCCGGGTGGAACGTGGTCACCAGCTTCCAGGACGCCGAAGCCCAGAACTTCGGGCAGGACCGGCTGCCCGAACGCCGCTCGCGCTACGCCCGGGCCGAGGAGTTCCTGGAAGTCACCGCCCGGCTCTGGGACAGCTGGGCCGACGACGCCCTCGTCGCCGACAAGGAGAGCGGGGTCTTCGGCCGGTCCGACGCCGTGGAGTCGCTGGACCACCGGGGCGAACACTTCGCCGTACGCGGCCCGTTGAGCGTGCCGCGCCCGCCGCAGGGCTATCCGGTGATCATCCAGGCCGGTGCCTCCCCGGCGGGCCGGGACTTCGCGGCCCGCTGGGCGGACGTCGTCTTCTGCAGCCACGAGTCGCTGGAATCGGCCGTCGCCTTCTACACGGACGTCAAGGCCCGCGCCGCCGCCCGGGGCCGCGACCCGGACCAGCTCAAGGTCCTGCCGGCCGCGACCACGGTGGTCGGCACCGACCTCAGGGACGCGCTCGCCAAGCACGAGGCGTTCACCGAACTGGTCCACCCCGAGGCCGGCCTGTCCCGGCTCGCCTACCACGTCAACGTGGACCTCACCCGGTACGACCTCGACGGCCCCCTGCCCTCGCTCGACGAGGTCGGTGTCGAGGGCCACTACCGGGAGGTCGTGGAGTTCGCCGAACGGGAGAAGCTGAGCGTGCGTGGGATCGGCCGCTGGTACGGGGCACGCACCGAGGGCAACATGATCGGCTCCGCCTCGGACATCGCCGACACCATGGAACTGTGGCTGGACAGCGGCGCGGCCGACGGCTTCATGATCCAGGCGACCCATGTCCCCACCGCCTTCGAGGAGTTCGCCGCCCACGTCGTCCCCGAACTGCGCCGCCGCGGTCTTGTGCGCACCGGCCGGCGGGGCGGCACCCTCCGCGAGAACCTGGGCCTCGCCCGGCCGGAACGCGGCGAGTGGCGCAACCGTGCCGCGTCGGCCGCACGGGAGCGGTCATGACGTCCGGCACCGGTGTCCTCGTCGACGTCGGCTGGCTGCGCGACCGGCTCCACGAGGTGATCGTCCTCGACGCCACGGTGGACCGGCGCACCGGCCCCGACGGCGGCACGGTCTTCGTCAGCGGGCTCGCACTGCACACCGAACGCCGCGTTCCCGGCGCCCACTTCGCCGATCTGATCGCGGGCTTCTCCGACCCCGCCGCGCCCTTCCCGTTCACCTGTCCCTCCGCCTCCCGGATCCAGGCCTACGCACGGGCCCTCGGCATCCATGACACCTCCACCGTGGTCGTCTACGACCGGTTGACGGGAGCGTGGGCCGCCCGGGTGTGGTGGGTGCTGCGCACGGCCGGCATCACCCGTGTCCGCGTCCTCAACGGCGGCCTCACCGCCTGGGAGGCCGCCGGACTCCCCGTCACCGACGGCCGTGAGCCGCCGCCCGCACCCGGGGACGTCGTCGCACGCCCGGCCCGCGAGGGCTTCGTGGGCCTGGAACGCATGAAGCGGATCGCCGACGGCGACGATCCCACTCCCGCGGTGTGCGCCCTGCGCCGCACCGAATACCTCGGTGACCCGGACCGGCCACGTTCCGGGCACATCCCGCGCTCGACCAGCCTGCCGTACGCCGACCTCCTCGGCCCGGACAACACCCTCTCCCGCGAACGGACCGCACGCCTCGCACGGGCCCACGGGGTGCGCGCCGGCGACGGCACGGTCCTGTACTGCGGCGGTGCGGTCAACGCGGCGGGCCTCGCCCTGGCCCTGCACGAGATCGGCATCGACGACGTGCTCCTCTACGACGGCTCGCTCGCCGAGTGGCGGGCCGACCCGGACCTGCCGCTGGCCGTCGGACCGGAGGGCCACATCGGCGGGCCGGCCGAGGGCCGGAGCTGACCCGAGCCCGCGCATCGGGCATGATCCGGGGCAGCCCGCGAACCGTTGCGCGGGCTGCTCCGCGACAAGGAAGCAGATGAAGAGCACACGGGACACGATCTACGACGCACTGCGGCACCGGCTCACCTCCGGCCACTACCCCGAGGACACCTCACTGGTACCGCTCGCGCTGAGCGAGGAGTTCGCGGTGTCGCGCACCCCGGTCCGTGAGGCCCTGGCGCTGCTGGAGCGCGACGGGCTCCTGGTGAGCGCCCGGCGCGGGTTCGCCGTGCGGCAGCGGTCCGACGAGGAGATGCTGGAACTGTTCGAGCTGCGCGCCGTGCTGGACGCCCTGCTCGCCTCGTCGGCCGCACTGCGGCGCAGCCCGGTCGACCTGGCCCGGCTGGACGCGCTGCTGGAGCAGGCCGGCACGCTGGACGAACCCGGGGAGATCCGCCGCAGCCTCAACGAGTGGCACGACACGGTACGGGCCGCCGCACACAACACCACCGTCTCGGCCCTGCTGCACACCATCGACGCCCAGGTGAAGACGAGCGCACCGTGGCGGACCGGCACGGTCGACGACACCTTCGATGCTACCCTCGCCGAACACCGGGAGATCACCGAGGCGATCCGCGACCGGGACGCCGAGTCGGCTCGGCTGCGCATGCTGGAGCACCACGCACACGACCGGGACACACGCATCCGGCAGAAGGTACGCCGGGACACCGGGACCGAACCCCCGACGGGCTGACGGCCGCTCGGGGGACCCGGGTTCGCCCGGCCCGCCGCACACCACCGACCGCGCCGTCGCCCGGCACGTGGCGTCGGTTCAGCCGGGCCGTGGTGACGTCGTCAGCCTGGGGTGGTCTCGGCGGCGGAGGTGTGACGCCCGCCGGGAATCGCCGCCAGCAGCTCCCGGGTGTACGCGTGCCGCGGGTCGGTGAACAGGTCCCCGGGCGGCCCTGTCTCGACGACGCGGCCGGCCCGCATCACGGCGACCTGATGGGCGATCTGGCGTACGACGGCCAGATCGTGCGAGATGAACAGATACGCCACGCCGGTGTCCGCCTGCAACTCGGCGAGCAGGTCCAGGACTTGGGCCTGGACGGACACGTCGAGCGCGGAGACGGGTTCGTCGCACACCACCAGGTCGGGAGAGAGCGCGAGGGCACGGGCGATGGCCACGCGCTGGCGCTGTCCGCCCGACAGCTCGGCCGGACGGCGCTCCAGCGTGGAGGCGGGAAGGGCCACCCGGTCGAGGAGTTCGCGGGCGCGGGCGAGCCGGGAGGCGCCGTCGCCGACCCTGAAGGCCCGCAGCGGCTCGGTGATCACCTCGCCGATGGAGAAGCGGGGATCGAGCGAGGCGTACGGGTTCTGGTAGACCAACTGGGCGCGGCGGCGCAGTTGTCGGGCCCCGGCGCCCTTGACGGCGGTGACGTCGGTGCCGTCGAACAGGATCTGCCCTGAGGTCGCGTCGGCGAGGCGGAGCACCAGACGGGCGGTGGTGGACTTGCCCGAGCCCGATTCCCCGACCAGGGCGAGGGTCTGCCCGCGTCGCACGGTGAGGCTGACACCGTCGACCGCGCGCAGGGTCCGCGCCCCGCCGCCCGCGTTCGGCAGCCTGAACTCCTTGACCAGGTTGCGGGTTTCTACCAGAGGGGTGGCATCGGCGGGCGCCGCGGCCACCGGGGTACGGGTCCTGGCCGTGGTCATGCTGGGGGCTTCGGCCAGCAGCCGCCGGGTGTACGCGTGCCGGGGGTCGGCCAGCACGGCACGGGTCTCGCCCGCCTCGACGACCGTGCCCTGTGACATGACCACCAGGCGCTGGGCCCGGTCGGCCGCCACCCCGAGGTCGTGGGTCACCAGCAGGATCGCGGTGCCCGACTCCTCGGTGAGGCGCTGGAGATGGTCGAGGATGACGCGCTGGACGGTGACGTCCAGCGCGCTGGTCGGTTCGTCGGCGATGATCAGCCTGGGCCGGGCGGCGATGGCGACGGCGATCAGGGCCCGTTGCCGCATGCCGCCGGAGAGTTCGTGCGGGTACTGCCGGGCCCGGACGGCCGCGTCGGGCAGCCCGGCCCGGTCCAGCACGCCGACCGCCTCGGCGGCGGCCGAACGGCGGGTCGCGAGACCGTGGATGCGCAGCACCTCGGCGACCTGTTCGCCGATCCGTTTGACCGGGTTGAGCGAGACCGTCGGGTCCTGCGGTACCAGACCGATCTGCGCGCCGCGCACGGTGCGCAGCTCCGCCTCCGACAGCGCGGCGAGGTCGTGCCGGCCGAAGCGGACCGTGCCCGCGTCGATGGTGCCGTTCGCCGCGAGCAGCCGGGTGACGGCGTGCGCGGTGGTGCTCTTGCCGGAGCCGGACTCGCCGATCACGGCGGTCACCTGCCCGGGCCAGACGTCGAGGTCCACGCCCCGCACGGCCGCCACCGTGCCGCCCCGGGTGCGGTACGACACGGACAGGCCGCGGATCTCCAGCAGTGGTGTGGTCACGTCCTCACCGTTCTCCCGTTCGTCGGTCATCGCTGCCGGGACCATTCGCCGTCCAGGGCCCGTGCGATGCGGTTGGTCGCCAGCACGGTCGCGGCGATCGCCAGACCGGGCAGCGCGGTCAGCCACCAGGCGTTGGCCAGGTAGTTGCGGCCGTCGGAGATCAACGTCCCCCATTCCGGGGCCGGTGGCGGCGCGCCGTAGCCGAGGAAGCTCAGCGCCGACACGGCCAGGATCGAGGCGCCGAAGTCCAGCGTGGCCAGGACGATCACCGGTCCCGCGGCGTTGGGCAGGACGTGCCGGCCCAGCACCGAGTACCAGCGGGCCCCGCAGGAGCGGGACGCCTCGACGAACACCGCCTGCCGCACCCGGAGGACTTCGGCGCGCGCCACCCGGGCGAAGGAGGCGACGCTCGCGATGCCGACCGCCACCGCCACCTTCACCGTCCCGTAGCCGAGCGCGGTGACGAGGGCCAGCGACAGGAACAGGGCGGGGATGGACAGGAGGATGTCGACGAAGCGCATCAGCACGTCGTCCACCCAGCGGCCCACGAACCCGGCGACCACCCCGAGCAGACCCCCGACCACGAAGGCGACCAGGACCGCGATCAGCGTGGCCTTGAGGGACAGCTGGGCGCCGTGCACCACCCGGGAGAACACATCGCGTCCCAGTTCGTCCGTGCCGAACCAGTGACTGCCGCTCGGGCCGCGGAAGTTCTGCGACGGCACCCCCTTCAACGGGTCCTGCGAGGTGAACAGGTCCGGCCAGAACGAGGCCAGCACCACCAGGACCAGGACGGCGGCCGACAGCAGCAGACCGGGGCGGCGCAGCAGGAACCGCAGTCCCCGCCGCACGTCGCCGCGGCGGCCCGGCGGCGGCGCAGGGGATGCCGACCGGACCGGCCGGGCGAGGCCGAGGGCGGCCTCGGCGGGGTCGGCGGTGTCGTCGACAAGGCTCTGACTCATGCGAAGCTCGCCCTCCTGTCCGAGGCCACCACGATCCGCGGGTCCAGCAGCGGATAGACCAGGTCGACGACCAGGTTCGTCGCCACGAAGATCAGCGCTCCGAACACCACCACCCCTTGGACCAGCGGGATGTCCTGTGCGGTGACCGCCGCCGCGGTCACCCGGCCCAGGCCGTCACGGGAGAACACCGTCTCCACGACGACCGAACCGGCGATCAGCTGCCCGACCAGCAGGCCCACCACCGTGAGCGCGGGCAGTGACGCGTTGCGCAGCGCGTGCCGCAGATGGACCCGCCACCGGCCGGCGCCCTTGGCGCGTGCGGTCTCCACATAGGACTGGTCCAGCGCGGTCAGCAGGCTCTTGGCCAGCACCTGGGCGATCTGCGCGCCGGTCGGGACGGCCAGCGTCAGCGCCGGCAGGACCAGGCCCCGTACCCCGTCGTTGCCGAACGCCGGGAACCAGTGCAGCCGGAAGGAGAAGGTCTCGACCAGCAGCAGCCCCACCCAGAACGTCGGCACCGACACCCCGAGCGGTGGCAGCGACAGCAGCAGCTGCCGCAGCCACCGCTGAGCGGTGTACGTCGCCACCACCGCGAGGCCGCCGCCGAGCAGCACCGCGAGCAGCAGCGCGGCACCGGTCAACTGGAGTGTCTGCGGCAGCGCGTCGGCCAGGACGGAGGTCACCGGGCGGCCCGTGGAGACCGCGTCGCCGAAGTCCCCGCGCAGCGCCCGGCCGAGATAGTCGGCGTACTGCGCGAGCACCGGCTTGTCGAAGCCGTACTCGTGCCGCAGCGCGGCGAGTTGGGCGGGGTCGACCTGCCCCGAGTCCATCCCGGCGCCGGCCATCGCGGTGACCGGGTCGCCGGGCAGATAGTCCAGCACCAGGAACGACACCGTGTAGGCCGCCCACAGCACGCCGACGGCCTGCGCCAGCCGTTTGATCACATAGCGGCGCATGCGACTAGCCGATCCAGGTGTCGTGCAGTTGGATCCGGCTGCCCGAGTCAAAGGCGAGGTCGTGCACCTTCTTCGACACGCCCAGCTGGGTCTGGAGCTCCACCACCGGCACGTAGTACGCGTTGCGCACGAGGAGTTTCTGCGCCTCGTCCACCAGTTGCCCGCGCTGCGCGGCGTCCGTGGTCGCGGCCTGCTCGGACAGCGCCGCATCCAGTGAACTGGGCGGCAGATGGTAGACGTTGGCCAGCTGGGTGGAGAAGGAGTTGCGCAGGATGTCCGGGTCGGAGCGGGTGACGTTCCCCCACACCACGTCGAAGTCACCCGACTGGAGCGTCGTGGTGAACTGGCTGACCTGGAGCTGTTTGAGCACCACGTCGATCCCGACGGCCTTCAGCTGCTGCTGGACCAGTTCCAGGGCGGGCTGGTTGGTGGCCGCGTTGGGGAACCAGGTGATCGTCAGGCTCAGCCTCTTGCCGTCCTTGGTGCGGACACCGTCGCGGCCGGCCCGCCAACCGGCCGCGTCCAGCTCCGACTTCGCCTTGGCGGCGTCGAAGGCGAGGTCCGCGGCGAGATTCGTGTAGTCGGGCGTGGTGTGCGCCAGAACGCTGGTCGCCGGCCGGGTGCCGGTCGGGAACACGGTGTCGGCGATCTGCCGCCGGTCGACGGCGAACCGGATCGCCCGGCGCACCTTCGCGTCCTTCAGGACGGGCCGCGCGTTGTTGAGCCCCAGGCCGAACACCACGCCGGGGTTGGCCCGGCGCTGGAGGGCGACCTGGCCGCCCTTGAGCGCGGCCTCGTCGGCCTTTCCGACGCTGCTGACCGCGTCCACCTGCCCGGACTGGAGGCTGCCGGCCCTGACCCCCGCCTCGGGGACGACCTTGAACACCAGCTTGTCCAGGTACGCCTCGCCCTTCTTGGACCACAGCGAGGAGCCCCAGGCGTACCCGGTGCGCCGGTCCAGGGTGATCGACTGGTTCTGCACATACTGCTTCAGCACGAACGGCCCGGACCCGATCACGCCGTCGCTGCACTTCTGCTGTGGTGTCTTCTTGACGCTCGACGACGACTCGATGCCCAGCGAATGGGTCGACGTCGCCTGGAGGAACTGGGCGTTGGGCTCCTTGAACGTCACCTTGACGGTGAGCGGGTCCACCACGGTGGTGCTCCTGACGCCGCTGAGATAGCCCTGGGCGAGGGTTCCCAGGGCGCCGAGCTTCGGCACCGCGTCGAAGTTGTCCTTGACCACCTGCGCGGTCAGCTTGGACCCGTCGCTGAAGGTGACATTCGGCCGCAGACGGAAGGTGAACGTCGTCGCGTCGGCGTTGATGTCCCAGCTCTTCGCCAGCCACGGCACGATCTTGCCGGTCCTTGGGTTCTGGTCGGTCAGGGAGTCCACGACCTGGCGCACCGAGTAGATGGTGTCGTTGCTGCCGACCTGCTGCGGATCCACGCAGCCGGCGTCGGAACCCACCGCGAAGGTCAGGGTGCCGCCGGACCTCGCCCGGCCGTTACCGCTGCCGGACGCGTCGCCGCCCGACCCGCAGGCGGTCAGCAGGACACTGGCGGTCAGAAGGGCGGCCAGGGGAGCCCGTCGGGAGAGTCTGAAATCCGGAAATGCTGTCACGGAGGGGTTCTCCTACTCGTGTCACCAGGCACGGGGTGCTGTGCGAGGCACGGCCGCGCAGGGGCGTGCGGCCCCCGGCCGGATCGGCACCGGCGGCGGGGGAGCGCCGTACAGAAAGGGGTCAGGGGGACGACACCGGGAGCCGGTGGCGAAGGGAAGGCACGGGGGAGCCGGGGCCGGCGGCGGACGTCAGCCGGCGGCGGGCGGGCGCGTCAGGCCTGACACAGGCAGCTGGTCGAGCGCTTCAGATCGATGTGGCGTCGGCGTGCGAGCCGGGAGAACGCCGTGGCGTCGGCGGAGGAGGCAACCAGGTCACCGCTGTGCCGCATACCGGTCCTCCCCGTCTCCTGCCCCGCTCCCGGGGCCACGCGCTTGCGGGAATCGTCGGTGATTCCGCCGGGCTTTCACCTGGAGCACCCCACCGCGCGGGAGGGTTGCCGGTCAGCGAGCCAGGGCTTGACGCTGACACTCAATGCCGTTCGCGATGCTACGGAGCGCTCTCGTCCTACGTCAATGCCGTCATCCCGACGTCCTGTTCGACGCTTCGAGTACAAGGGGGCCGTCTCATGTGCCGGGACGCATGGTGGACGCTTCTGCGACCGTGTGCTTTGATCCGGCCATGGAGACCGCAGGTCAGGCACGCGCCCTGCGGCTCGACCCGTTCTGGGCGGGCCGCCGCGCCGATCAGTTCGACCAGACCTGTCGCTGACCGCTCGCCGCCCTCAGCCCGTTCTCCGCACGCGCTCGGCCGCGCCCTCATGCAGATCCGGACCGGCCTCGCCGGCCACCCTCGCGCGGACCGCGTGGCCGACCCGTCGGAAAGAGCCGCATGGCCGTCAACAGCCCCGCCCCGTCAGGGGTGTTCGCCGCGCTGCGGGTCCGTGACTACCGGATCTACTGGAGCACGGGCCTGGTGTCCAACATCGGCAGCGCCATGCAGGGCGTCGCACTGGACTGGTTCGTGCTGACCCTCACGCACAACGGGACCGCGCTCGGCTGGGTCGTGGGCCTTCAGTTCGCCCCGGTGCTGCTGTTCGGCCTGTGGGGCGGGGTGATGGCCGACCGCTACGACCGGCGGACCCTGCTGCTGTGGACGCAGGCCCTGTACGCGGTGCAGGCGCTGCTGCTGACGGTGATCGTGCTGTGCGGGCATGCTCCGCTGTGGCTGCTGTACGTCCTGTCCTTCGCGCTGGGCTGCGTGTTCACGGTGGAGAACCCGGCACGTCTGGCCTTCGTCACCGAACTGGTCGGCCGGGCGCTCATCCCGAAGGCGGCGGGCCTGAACATCCTGTCCCTGAACGCCGCACGGCTGATCGGCCCGGCGATCGCCGGTGTGCTGATCGGGGCGATCGGCACGGGATGGGTGTTCGCGCTCAACGCGGTGTCGTTCACCGTCGTCCTCGCGGGGCTGCTGGCGATCCGGCCCCGTGCGCGGCGAACCGCGGGCCCGACCCGTCCTCCGTGGACGGGTGCCGGGGCCGAGGGGCTGCGCTATGTGGCGGCCCGGCCCGAACTCGTCGGTGTGTTCACCGTCTTCGGTCTGGCCGCGACCTTCGCGGTGAACTTCCCGACCACGCTGACCCTGTTCGCCGGGCGGGTATTCGACGTCGGCTCCCGGGGACTCGGCTTCATGAACACGGCGCTGGCCGTCGGCACGGTCGCCGGAACGGTGGTCGCGACGCGCGGGGTCTCGCCCCGGGTGCGGACCGTCGTCGTCGGCGCGCTGCTGTTCGGCGGGTTCGAGGCACTGGCGGCGCTCATGCCCACGTATCCCGCCTTCCTCGTCCTGCTGCTGCCCACCGGCTTCACGCTGATGACGCTCAACACGGCCGTCAGCGCCTTCGTCCAGTCGGAGGTCAGCGACGCCATGCGCGGCAGGGTGATGTCGGTCTACACGGTGATCTCCATGGGCGGCAGCCCGGTCGGCGGCCCCGTCATCGGCTGGATCTCCCAGCACGCGGGGGTGCGTTGGGGGCTGGCCGTCGGCGCCGTGACGGCCGTCGTGTCCGCCGTCGCGGTGGCGCTGTGGCTGGCACACGGTTCGCCCGCACGACGGCCGGCCCGGGCCGCGCCGTCCCTCCGGATCACCGAACTCCCGCCCCCACAGGGCCGGTCCGCCACACCGTACGACGACCGCGACCCCACACCACCCGCCGAACCGTCCGCCGAAGGCACCCGCCAGGCCTAGCGGGACGGAACACGGGCGCGGGCACCGCCCGCGGGCCGGGCGCCGTCAGCAGCGCCCAGGCCCGCGGCCAGGGACAGCCGCCCGCCCCGGAGCGCCCCCGCGGCCGGCAGCCCGGCTCAGGCCGGTCGCCCGGCGACGTCCCGCACGGGCCGCGGGAGCCCGAAGCGTTCGCGCAGGGTGCGGGCGGTGTGGTCGTTCCGGAACAGCCCGCGGTCCTGGAGGATCGGGACCACCAGGCGGGTGAAGTTCTCGAAGTCGACCGCCGTCTCGGCCGGCATGATCGTGAAACCGTCGGCCGCGCCCGCGCGGAACCAGCTCTCCAGGTCGTCGGCCACCTGTGGGGCGGAACCGATCAGGAGACGATGCCCCGATCCGCCGGCCGAGCGGCGGACGAGTTCCCTCGGTGAGCGGGGGCGCTCGGCGATCAGCGCGCGAGTCGACTCGGCGAAGCCGACGGAGAACGCCGCCTTTTCGGAGCTGTCCGGCAGATCGTCCAGAGTGATGGGGTCGTCGGGCCCGAACGCGTCGGCGGGCAGCCCGAGGCCGGTGTTCAGGGCCGCGACCAGGCGTTCCAGAGGCAGGGTGGCATACAGCTCCTCCGCCCGCCGCCGTGCCTCTTTCTCCGTCGCGGACACGAGGACGACCACGCCGAGCGAGACCTTGACATCGTCCGGGCGGCGGCCGGCCGCCGTGGCGCGCCGACGGACCTCGTCACGGAAGGCGACCGCCTTCGCCCGGGTCTGCGCCACGGTGAAGACGACGTCGGCGAAGTCACCGGCGAGCCGCAGCCCGCCCTCGGTGCCCCCGGCCTGGACGATCACGGGCCGCCCCTGAGGCCCGGCGGGCACGGGCAGCGGACCACGGACCGAGAAGAACTCGCCCCGGTGGCCGATGGCGTGGATACGGCTCGGTCGGCGTAGCGCCCGCTCGTGCGGTCGCCGACGACGGCGCCCGGCTCCCACGCGTCCCACAGCCGGGTCACCACGTCCAGGAACTCATGGGCCCGGCGGTAGCGCGCGTCGCGGTCGGGATGCTCGTGAGCACCGAGGTTCGCCGCGGCGGCGGGAGTTGCGGTGGTGACGATGTTCACCGCCGCCCGTCCCTTGCTCACATGGTCCAGCGCGTTGAAGCGCCGCGCCAGGTTGTAAGGGGAGTTGTACGTCGTGGAACTGGTGATGACGAAACCGAGGTGTTCCGTGGCCCCGGACAGATGGGCCAGCAGGATCAGCGGGTCAAGACCGGTGCCCGGAGCACGCCGAGCGCGGGCCCGTCGCCGAGGAACACCGCGTCGATCCGCGCGTCCTCGGCGGCCTTGGCGAGCCGGGTGAAGTGGTCCACGTCCAGATGGGCCAGCGGGTCGGCGTGCGGCAGCCGCCAGGCGTGCCGGAAGTGGCCCGGCGTCAGCAGCGAGAGGCTGAGGTGAAAACCGGTCACGGTGCTGGTGCTCCTTCACGGGGCGTCGGGTTCGGGCCCTGCCGTCCGCGGCGCCCGGGCCGGACGCCACCCGAGCAGGGGCGCGAGATCCTGGGCGGTGGCGGTGAGCAGCCGGACGTGTTCGTCGAACTCCGGCACACCGGGAACGAAGCTGACGAGCAGGTCGGTGATGTCCGAAAGGGCGGGATCGCGGGCCAGGGAGTCCGCGATCGTCTCGGGCGGTCCGAGCAGAGCCCGGTCGCGTGCCAGATACTCGGGGACGTCGATCCCGGCGGCGCCACGGCTCGGCGCCGCCCATGACTGCCAGCGGCGTACGCCGGGCGTGACGGCGCGCAGGGCGCGGGCGCCGTCCGGGTGCGGGTAGACCGCCCGTGACACCTGGACCCGCGGCACATGCCCGGCGGCGGTCGCCGCTGCCCGGTACGCGGCGATGACCTCTGCCTGCTGCCGCGCGGTCTGCCGGCCGGCCCAGTCGCCGGCCCGGGAGAGCTGGAGACCGTCACCGGCCCCGGCCGCCGCGACGGCGTCGGCCACGGCCCGCGTCGGATCGCTGGTGGTCGCCTGCCAGATCCGCCGCCGCAGGCCGGTGCCCGGCGGGTGCAGCACCTCACCCGCGGTGTTCACCGGGCGGCCCTCCAGGACCTGGTGCAGCCTGGTCACCCCCTGCTCGAACAGGGTGTGCCGGTCGTCGAGACGGCGGCCGAACGCCTCCCAGGCGGTCGGGAACGGGCCCGAGCCGACGCCCAGTTCGAGCCTGCCACCGCTGAGTTCGTCCAGTACGGCCGCGTCCTCGGCCACCGCCAGAGGATCGGCGAGGGGCAGCACGAGGACACCCGTGCCGAGCCTGATACACCGGGTGTGCTCGGCGATCGCCGCCAGCAGCACCAGCGGCGCCGAGACATGCTCGTTGCCTTGGCGGAAGTGGCGGTGGATCAGCAGGACCTGAAGAAGACGGGCATCGATCTTCAGCTCACCGTCGTCCCGATCCCGGACTACGCGGCCGGCGTGGCCAAGGCGAAGACCGACTGGAACACTGCTGGATGCCGTTCCGGGAGCCGGGTTCACGGGCGCCGTCGCGAGCCGGGCAGAGCGAGTCGGCACGTCGGCCGCCCACCAGCCGTGACGCTGCGCGTCCCCGACTGCCGCTGCCGCTGCCGCTGCCGCCGCCGCTTCGGGTGTGGTGCGGCGACGTGACGGCCGCGGGGACGGCGGCCGGGGGACGCGTCGGTCGCCGCGCCTCGTGACGGACCTGATGGGCGGCAGGATCGTGCGGCACCCTTATGGACGTGGCCTCCAGGATGTACCCTCACGCCACCCGCCCGATTTCCAACGTTGAAAGGAACGGGGCGAGTTGGGACCGGCCGGGCAGGGACAGGCCATCCGGCCGACAGAGGGACGGAGTTGCCATGACAGTCGCATCGAAGAGGCGACGGCTCAGATCAACGCGGCGGCACGTGGGCACGGCCGCCGCCCTGGCCGTCGCCGCCGCCATGACGCTGATGGGCGCAGGCCCCGCGTCGGCCGACGGCCCGCAGGGCAAGAGTATCCCGACCGTCAACTCCGGGGATGCCCGCTTCGAGATCCTTTCGCCGACGCTGATCCGCACCGAGTACGCGGGCGACGGCGAGTTCACCGACGCTGCGACGTTCAACGCGATCGGCCGCGACGGCTTCGCGCCGGCCGCCTACACAGCCACCACATCCGGCGGCTGGCTGACCATCAGGACCAGCGCGCTGACCCTGCGCTACCAGGTCGGCTCCGGGCCGTTCGACGCAAAGAACCTCTCGGTGCGCCTGACGGCCGGCGGCACCCCGGTGACCGCCGCCCCCTGGCAGCGGCTGACCTGTACGGTCGGCGCGCTGTGCGAGGCGGAGAACCTTCGGCTCGACGGGGTGTCCGTGGCGGCGGACCACACCGGCCACACCGGCACGGGCTTCGCCGCCGGATTCCAGGGCACCGGAAGCTCCGCATCCGCTGACATCGATGTCAAAGAGGCCGGCGCCTACCAGTTCGCCCTGCGCTACGCCAACTCCGCGGGCGGGGACGGCCAGACCCGCACCCGCACGCTGACCCTGTCGGTGGACGGCGGCGCGCAGCAGACGGTCACCCTGCCGACCACGGCGAACTGGGACACCTGGAGCCGGGCCACCGCGGATGTCGCGCTCACCGCGGGCCACCACACCATCGCCCTGACCAGGACCGCCTCGGACAGCGGGAACGTCAACATCGACAGCGTCGCCCTGGTACGCCCCGGCGACGCGTACCCGCCCGTCTCCCGTACCGCGATCCCCGACTGCCCGCTCGGCACGAGCTGCGAGGCGGAGGCCGGCCGGACCGGCGGCACCGCGGTACGCGCCACCGACCACACGGGATACGCGGGCAACGGCTTCGTCGCCGAGCTGAACAAGGGGTCGAGTCTGACCACCCATCTGGTCGGCGTTCCGGCCGACGGCACATACACCCTGCGGGTGCGCTACGCCAACGGCACGGGCAGCGACGGCCTCCACCAGTCCCGCACCGCCTCCGTCACCGCGGGCGGCGCCACCGGGACCCTGACGCTGCCCGCGACGAACGACTGGAACACCTGGCAGACCGCCTCCGTACCCGTCGCCCTGAAGGCAGGCGAGGACGACGTCACCCTCGGCTGCCCGGACACGGCGAGCTGCCACATCAACCTGGACACCGTCTCCGTGGCCGCGACGAACGAGCCCGCGCCCGCCCCGCACATCGCGCTCGGCGGCTACCGCAGGGGCCTGGACGGCGTGACCGGCAGCGGCAACGCCCCGCCGACCACCCCCGGCCTGCTCAACAAGGACGGCTGGTACCTGCTGGACGACACCCCGTCGGCGCTCTACGACACCGTGTCGCGGAAGGCCGCACCGCGGCCGTCGCACGGCGGCGCGCCCTACCAGGACGGCTACCTCTTCGGCTACGGGCACGACTACAAGCGGGGACTCACCGACCTGGCCACCCTGACCGGGCCGCCGCAACTGCTGCCGCAGTGGGCCTACGGCGTCTGGTACTCGGAGTACATCGACCGCACCGCCGCGGACTACCAGAACACGATTCTCCCGGCATTCCGCGCCGAACACGTCCCACTGGACGTGCTGGTGACCGACACCGACTACAAGGCCGTGAACGACTGGAGCGGCTGGGAGATGGACCGGGGCAGATTCCCCGACCCGAAGGGGTTCTTCGACTGGTCGGCCACGCAGGGGCTGTACAACACCCTCAACGTGCACCCGAGCATCCTCGCGTCCGACCCCCAGTTCGCCCAGGCGCAGGCCACGGCCAAGGGCAAGCTGAAGAAGGGCGGTTGCGGCGGCTCCGCCTCGGTGGGGAACAACTGCTACGTCTTCGACTTCGGCGACCCCGACCAGCTCAAGGCGTACCTGGACCTGCACCGGACCATGGACGAGCAGGGCAACGACTTCTGGTGGCTCGACTGGTGCTGCGACGCCTCGCAGTCGTCGCTGCCGGGCGTGACGCCGGACGCATGGATCAACCAGCAGTACGCCACCCTCACCGGCGAAACCCTTGGCCGCGGCTTCGTCCTGTCACGCGCCTACGGCTCGCTCCAGGCCGGCGGCTACAGCGGCCAGCAGGCGGTGCCGACCGGACCGTGGGCGGACAAGCGCACCACCGTGCACTTCACCGGGGACACCTCCTCCACCTGGGGCACACTGAAGTTCGAGGTCGGCTACACCCCGGGTGAGTCCGCGGCGACGGGCATGGCGGCCGTCACACACGACATCGGCGGGCACAACGACACGACGGGGCTGACCGGTTCGGAGACGTACACCGTCGACGGGCAGACCCGCACCACGCACAAGCTGCCCGACGACCTCTACGCCCGCTGGGTGCAGTTCGGCACCTTCCAGCCGATCGACCGGCTGCACAGCAACCACAGCGACCGGCTGCCCTGGCAGTACGGCACCGGGGCGCGGAAGTCGGCGGACACGTTCCTCAACCTCCGCGAGAACCTGGTCCCGTACACATACTCGCTGGCCGAGGAGGCCAACCGGACCGGTGTGCCGATCGTCCGTCCCGCCTACCTGGAGTACCCCGACGAGCCGCAGGCGTACGCGACGGCCGGCAGCGAGTACTTCTACGGCCCGGACGTCCTGGTCGCCCCGGTGACGACACCGGGGACGACGGCGACCACCACGGTGTGGTTCCCGCCCGGCCGGTGGACCGACTACTTCACCGGCAGGACCTACGAAGGCGGCACCACCCAGGACATCACCGCCGGCCTGGACACCATGCCGGTGTTCGTCAAGGCCGGCGGCATCCTGCCCACCCGCACCCATGACGTCACCGACAACGACCGCAACCCGCTGACCGACGTCACCCTGACGATCGCCACCGGCGCGCCGGGGACGTACCGCCTGTACGAGGACGACGGAACCGCCGCGCGGCAGGGACACAGCGCCACGACGACCGTCCGCTACGAGCGCAGCGGCTCGCGCCACACGGTGTCGATCGGCCCGGCGCGGGGCTCCTTCCGCGGCCAGGTGAAGAACCGCACCTGGACACTGTCCCTGCTGGGGATGGCCCACGCACCCACCGAGGTCAAGGCTGCCGGTGTCCGGCTGACCCCCCGCGACTACCACTTGGACAGCTCCACCGGCACGTTCACGATCACTCTGCCCCGGCACACCGTGCACGGCCCGATCACCGTCACCTACAAGTAGAGGGGGCACACCCGCCGGCACGGACGATCGATCCCGGACGGCCGCCTGCGGACCGGCGCACACAGCGCCCCCGCGGGCGGCCCCTGCGGCGGCACGAAACGGTCAGGCCGCGGGCTGCCTTACCGGCTCCGTCGCGATGACCTTGCGGTAGACACGGGCGCCGTCGCCGTAGTCATCCACGGCGTAGTGCCAGGTCGCCCGGTTGTCCCAGAGCACGAAGTCGCCCGGACCCCAGCCGAAGCGGATCGTGTAGTCGGGCGACGAGGCATGCCGGAGCAGATGGTCGAGCAGCACCTTCCCCTCCTGTGCCGTGACACCGGTCAGGCCGATGGCCGACGTGCTGATGAACAGCCCCTTCCGGCCCGTCTCCGGGTGTTCGAGGACGACCGGATGCTCGACCGTCTGCCCGACCGCGGTGCGCTCACTGCCCTGCGCGTAGTTCTCCGCGTTGCCGTCGTAGACCGCGCTCACCGAGTCGAGCAGCACCTTGAAGGGCTCGGACAGGTCGTCGTACGCCGCCTGGAGATCGGCCCACAGCGTGTGCCCGCCCAGTTCGGGCACCACCTCGTAGGTCAGCGACTCGATCGCGAAGACGGGCCGCCGCCACAGACCGCCGATGTGCCATGTGCTGGCCTTGCCCGTCTTGTGCACGTTGTACGGGTAGACCAGCGGATGGGCCGGGTCCTTCACCGCGGTCGGATGGTCGAACGGCTCCGCGAAGACGCGTACCGCCTCGACCTGCTGACCGGGGCTCAGGTGCTGCTCGCGGAAGACCAGCACCTTGTGGTCCCGGAATGCCCGGCGCAGTTCCTCGGCGGTTCGGTCGTCGACGCCGGCCTTCAGATCGATGCCGGTCACCTCCGCGCCGAACCGCGGTCCCGCCCGTCGTGCGGCGCCTCGCGTGCGAGGGGGCCGGCTCCACGGTGCGCTCCGTACGCGAGGGGAGGGCGGTCCCGCCGGTCGGGCAGGATGACACCATGCTCATCGTCATCGGCGGCCTGCCCGGCACCGGCAAGACCACCCTCGCCCGGCTCCTCGCCGCGCGCATCGGCGCGGTCCACGTACGCGTGGACACGATCGAGCAGGCCATCGTCCGCTCCGGCCTGGCGCGGCATCCTGTCGGGCCGGCCGGATACGTCGTCGGATACGCCTTGGCCGAGGAGCATCTGCGGCAGGGACTGACCGTGATCGCGGAGTCGGTCAATCCGCTGGCCGTCACGCGTGACGCCTGGCGTGAGGCGGCCGTCAGGGCAGGGGCTTTGGTGCGGGAGGTGGAACTGGTCTGCACGGACCCGGCCGAGCACCGGCACCGGGTGACGGCACGGTCGGTCGACATCCCGGACCTGCCGCTGCCCGACTGGCAGCAGGTCCTCGACCGGGACTACGAGCCGTGGGACCGCGACCACATCGTCCTGGACACCGCACGACAAGGGCCCAGGGATTCACTGGCCGCGCTGCTCGGTCTCCTCGGCCCGTAGCAGCCCTGCGGCACACCACCGGTGGCGTCACCGCTCCTCCTGGTGGGCGGAGAACCGGCCCGGGGCGAGGAAGCCGATGCCGGCGGAGTGCTGGGAACCGTGGCCCGAGTCGCCTCCGGCGACGATCAGACGGGGATCGCCTCCGGGGCGTCCGACGAGGAACTGGCGGTCCGGCCTCGGTCGCGGACGGCCTCTCGTCGAACGGACGCGGGCGGAGTGGGCCAGGTGGTGCGGGCCGGTCAGGAGCCGCCGCGCTCGTGGGGGATCTTCTGCCCGGTCTCGATCGCCACCGGAAGCCGGTTCTCGGCCGGCGGCAGCGGGCAGGTGGCCAGGTCCGTATAGGCGCACGGCAGATTGGCGGCGCGGTTGAAGTCCAGTACGACGGTGCCGTCGCCGGCGGGCGGCTCCACGGTCAGCACCCGGTTGGCGGCATAGGTGGTGACCCCGGAGGTCGCGTCGGTGAACAGCACCATCAGCCGGCCCGCACCGCGACCGGGGAAGGCGGTCAGGGACAACCGGCGCCCGTCCAGCTCGAACTCGATCTTGCCCGGGGCGTCGTACACATGCTCAAGGCCCTCCACCGCGGCGCCCACGGTGGTCGGCCGCGGCGCGTCGAAGGGGACGTAACGGCCCGTCACGACCCAGCGCGGGTGCGGCGCGTAGGCGGGTGTCCCGGTGAAGGCGGCACGCAACGGCGCGTCCGGGTGCCGGGGCCGCACGATGTCGTGTCCGCCGCGCTTGGCGACCTCGATCACGGCGTCTTTCCAGACCGCGTCGACACCGCCGCGCTCGGGAAGCACGCCGAAACGGTGCTCGCCCCGTACCGGTGTTCCCTCGACGACCAGTTCCTCCCCGTCGTCCAGGGTGACGACGACCCCGTCACGGCCGGTGCGCCAGGCACCGGGGGCGTCGGGGAAGCGCTGCGGCCGGTCGTCGAGCCAGTGCAGGCCGGTGATCGCCAGGAATCCGTGCGGATCGGCGAGCCGGGCCTCCTGGGCGCGGTACCAGTCCAGCCATTCCTCGGTGAAGGCCTGGAGATCGGTCGGGGTGACGTCGGTGCTCATGGATGCTCCCTCGTTCCGCGAGGCCCCGGCCTCGCCATGGTGTGCGGACAGATGTCCGGTCGACGGCCCGCCGTCGCGCACTCAGCCGGCCAGTTCGCCGAGGAGTGCCCAGGTGCGCCGCCGGTCGGCCGCTCCGGCGATCTCGGTGCCCGAGAAGACGACCTCCGTGGCCCCGGCGTCCCGGTACCGCCGCACCTCGGCGGCGACCGTCTTCTCGTCGCCGATCACGGCGACATCGGCGGCACGCCGGCCGCCGGAGAGTTCGATGACCCGTGCGTAGGACGGGATCTGTTCGTAGAACGCCAGCTGCTCGGTGGCCTTCGCCCGCACCGCCGCCACGTCGTCGGTGACCACTCCGGGCACCAGGGCCACGATCCGCGGCGCGGGCCGGCCGGCGGCCTCGGCCGCGGCCGTCAGGGCGGGCACGATGTGTTCCGCCAGGGCGCGCGGCCCGGCCAGATAGGGCAGGATCCCGTCCGCCAGCTCACCGCTGACGCGCAGCGCCTGCGGTCCCATCGCGGCGACCAGCAGGGGAACGCCGTTCTCAGCGCCCGGTACGCGCGCGGGGATCGGCGGGGCCGCGGTGAGCAGTTCACCGTGGAAGTCGGCCGTACCGGTGTCCGTCAACTGCCGCAGGGCGGTGAGGAATTCACGCAGGCGGGCGATGGGCCGGGTGAAGGGAAGTCCGAAGCCGGTCTCCGTCAGCAGCCTGGTGCCCAGGGCCAGCCCGAGGTGGTAGCGGCCGTGCGTCGCGGCCTGGGCGGTCTGGGCCTGGCTGGAGACGAGCAGCGGGTGCCGGCCGAAGACGGGGAGCGCGGACGTCCCCACGTGCAGTCCGGGTACCTCGCGCCCGGCGATCGCCGCGAGCTGGGGCGAGTCCGCGCCGAAGGTCTGCCCGAACCAGGCCGAGTGCAGACCCGCCGCCGCGGCCTCGCGCGCCAGCTCCACCGTGGTGTCGACCTGGTTGTCCGCGTCGGACGCGTTGAGTGCTACTCCTACCGTCATGCCAGTCAGAACGGTCGGCGGCCGAACCCGCATTCCGTCCGCATGTTTCAGCTTCTTGTCAGTCATGTGTACGGGACGCAGCCCACACCGGTCCGGCACCGGTGACTGCGCAGAGCCCCGTCCCCTGGCGCAGGCCGCGCGGAGGCGTGCCGAGGGCGGTGCGCGGCCGGCACCGCCGTCGTCGGGCAGCGGGCGGGAAAACAGCAAAGTGCTGCCGGAGTATTAGTTGATCGAAAAACGTGAACGCGGACCGCCTCATTCAACCGCTGAATAGCCGATGGGCCGCCCGCACATTTATCATGTGCTCTATTGGAGGTGGTTCGACGGCGCCGGGAGCTGAGCGGTATGAACGCTGACACGCGCGGGCCCGGCCGCCGAGCGGATGCGCGTACCGCCGGCGGCCGTGACGACGTCCTCGTGGACGCCGCGTGCCGCACGCTGCGTGATCTGCACGCTTCCTCGGTGGCCCTGTTCCTTCCCGTGCAGGGTGAGCCCATCCTGGGCGCGGCCGTCGCCGCCGTCGAACCGCTCGGCGTCGGACTGATGGAGCGGCTGCCCATGGACGACGAGATTTTCCCGTCCGTCGCCGCCTATAAAACCGGCAGGCCCAAGGTCGCGCACTCCATCGACACGCTCGGCAAGTATCCGGAATTCGCCGTCTTCGTTCCCTATCCCCTCACCATCGCATCGGCGCCATTGGAATCGGCGGGTAAACGCTTTGGTGCGATCGCCGCCTTCTGGCCCGGAATTTGCCGTCATATCCGTCCTGATGAACTGGACCGGCTTTCCGCTGTGGGCCGTGAGGTCGCCCGC
Organism: Streptomyces sp. NPDC102462; assembly: GCF_044765425.1. Taxonomy (NCBI): domain Bacteria; kingdom Bacillati; phylum Actinomycetota; class Actinomycetes; order Kitasatosporales; family Streptomycetaceae; genus Streptomyces; species Streptomyces sp. NPDC102462. Next base: position 229,753 of record NZ_JBIWKB010000004.1, read on the forward strand.
GAACTGATTCCGTTGGCAGCGGCGGGCGTCTCCATGCAAGCCGGCGAGATTCCGCTGGTGACCGCCATGTGTACGGTGTCTCCGGCCGCCGGGGACGACACGGTGCGGGACGCGGAGGTGGCTCCCTTCCTGTACCACATTCAGCAACTGGCCCTGCGGCTGACCGGGGCGCTCAGCCTTGAGGACGTCGTCCAGGTGGTCAACCGGCGAGTCGTCGCCGGACTGAAGGCCCGGGCGACCGTCATCACCTCGCTGGAGAACGGGCGCCTGCGGGTGGTGGGCGCCTCCGGTTGTTCGCAGGTTTTCCTGCGGCGGCTGGAAGTCTCCTCGTCCCGTGGCGGCATGCCCGAGGAACGCGCGATGACCGAGAAGAGCCAGCTCTTCTTCGACACGTCGCATCCGGAGACGAGGGATCGGGTCGAGTCGGCGGCGGGCGAGGGCGCCGAGGAATACGTATGGGTGGTGAGCCCCCTTATGGCGGGTACGCGCGTGCTCGGTACGTGTTCCATCGGTTTCACGGCCGACGGCCGTCACTTTGCCGCCGAGCGCGCCGCCCTCCATGCCCTGGTGCCCCTTCTTGGGCAGGCGTTCGAGCGGATCCGCGCCGAGGAGGCCTCGCACGCGCTGGCGCGGCAGTTGCAGCAGGCCCTCCTGCCGAGAATGCTGCCGAGTATTCCGGGACTCGTCTCCACCAGCCGCTATGTGCCTGCCAGCGGTGGTCTTGAACTGGGCGGCGACTGGTACGACCTGATTCCCGTCCCGGCCGGCGGTGTCACGGCCGTCATCGGAGACGTGCAAGGCCACAGCACGGCCGCGACGGTGGTGATGGGGCAGCTCCGCAGCGCCGTTCGGGCCTATGCCACCGACGGTGCCGGCCCCGGTTCACTGCTGCGGCGTACCAATCGTCTGCTCGGCGAACTGAAGACGGACCTCTTCGCCACCTGCTGCTGTGCCTTGCTCGACCCGGAAACCGGATGCATGCGCGTCGCGACAGCCGGTCACCCGTTTCCCTTGATCAGGCAGGCGTCCGGTGACTATCTCGATCCCCGGGCGGATGTGGGCCCGCCGCTCGGAGTCGACGCCGAGTACGAGTACAGCGATGTCAGCGTTCATCTGGATCCCGGAGCACTGGTCGCCTTCTACACCGACGGTTTCCTGCGCGCCGGCCCCGGACATGAGATGAGCCGCGGTGTCATCGACGGCGCCTTCGCCGTCTCCCACGGCCAGTTGGAGGCCATCGGCGACGAGGTGGTGAAACGCACGACCGTCTTTCCGCGGGCCGTGGACGATGCGGCACTGCTGCTTCTGCGCTATGAGGAGCCCTCCGCGCAGGCACGTCACTTTGTGCAGCGTCTGGAGATCGCGCGGCGTGATCTGCGGGGAGTGCAGCGCGCCCGACTGTTTCTGCGGGCCTGGCTGGCCGCATGGTCGCTCAACGCGCTCCACGACGAGGCGCAACTCCTGCTGTCGGAAGTCGTGACGAACGCGCTCGTCCATGCCGACAGCGACGTGGACCTCAGGGTGCGGCGGTATCCGCACTATCTGCGCGTGGAGGTCAGGGACAGCGATCCCCACCCCGCCATCAACGTCGGACGTCCTGGCGAGGCCCAGGCGGAAGGCGGCCGGGGGATGATGATCGTCTCGACGCTCGCCTCGGCATGGGGCAACTCGCCGAGCGGCCGCGGAAAAACCGTGTGGTTCGAGCTGCCTTTCTGACACCGGCCCGGCACCGCGGACCTGTGCGACGCGGCTCCTGCGCGGGGCCGAAGTTGGTGGGCCCGGTGAAACCGAGCCCACCAACTTCGGCAAGTACCGACGCGCAGTCCGGTCACGACGGGTGTCCTGGTTCAGTCTTCGGTGACGCGGATGATCGTCTTGCCCGGGGTGCGTCTGCCGGGGGTGAATGCGGTGGGTGCCTCGGCGAGCGGCCGTACCGCACCGACGTCCTGCTTGAGCCGGCCGTCCCTCAGCCGTGTGGCGAGATCGGCGAGCCGGGCGCGGTCGGGTTCGACGACGAAGAAGACCGCCCGCCCGTCCTTCGGCCGGACCCTGGGCGGCGTGACGATGCTGACCAGCGTGCCACCGGCGCGGACGAGGGCGGCCGAGCGGTCGAGGATGTCGCCGCCGATCACGTCGAACACGACATCAACCTCGCCGGCGTCCTGAAGCTTGTCGGTCCGCAGGTCGATGAAGGTGTCGACGCCGAGTGCGCGTGCCCTGTCCCGGCCGGAGGCCCGGCCGGTGCCGATGACACGGGCGCCGGCCTCGCGGGCGAGCTGCACCGCGATCGAGCCGACGCCGCCCGCGGCACCGTGGACGAGGACGGTCTGGCCTGCGGTCAGGCGGCCGTGGTCGAACAGGCCCTGCCAGGCGGTCAGCCCGGAGATGGGCAGCGCGGCGGCCACGGTGTGGTCGATGTCCGCCGGCAGCGGGGCCAGGTTGCGGGCCTCCACCGCGGTGTACTCGGCGAGCGTGCCGTTGCGGGCCCAGTCGGCCAGGCCGAACACCCGCTGTCCCACACTCAGGCCGGTGGTGCCGTACCCCAGCTCCACGACGACACCGGACAGCTCGTGCCCGGGCACGCTCGGCGTCCGGTCGCGGCCGGCACGATCGGTCCACGTGGCGGGCCAGTCCAGCTCGCCCGGGGTGAAGCCGGCGGCGTGCACCCGCACGATGACGTCGTTCTCGGCCGCATGGGGGTAGGGCATGTCCGTCAGGGACATCCCGGCAGGACCGGCGTCACGGTCCCGCACAGCGATGGCTTGCATACAGGTCCTTACAGGAGAGGGACGATCCAGGTGGATGTATGCCGTTCCGCATGATCGATCTCACCTGGTCTCGCGTGTTCCTTCCGCGGAGACCGTGCCGCCGTCATCGATGACGTGGCCGGCGCCCGGTTGCGGGAGCCCGACCAGGCCGGCCGCGCAGGACAAGGGTGATATCACTTGGGCCATTGCCCAGACCAGTCAGACCACAGTACTATCCGTGGAGTAACTGGTTCGCCCGAGTCTTTGGCCGGTTGAGAAGGAGTTCATTCTGTGCGGGTTTCGCCGATCGTCTTCCCGGACCCAGCGGCCCTGGGGCGCAGACTTGCCGCGGAGATCGCAGACGAGATCGAGGACGCCGCGCGCGCAGGACGGATGTATGTGCTCGGCTGTCCGGGGGGCCGCAGCGCCGCCAGCACCTACCGCGCCCTGGCGCGGGAGGTGGCGGCACGCCGGATGGACCTCGGACACGTCGTGATCGTGATGATGGACGAGTACGTCGAGGCCGTGGCGTCGGACGCGCACGGCTCGCGGTACCGGGTGATCGATCCCGGGCTGCCCCACAGTTGCCGCCGCTTCGGGCGGACGGAGATAGTGGAGCCGCTGAACGCGGCCGCGGGGCCGGGGCGGACCATCGCCCCGGAGCGGCTGTGGGTGCCCGACCCGAGTGACCCGGAGGCGTACGACCGCCGGATCACGGAGGCCGGCGGCATCGATCTGTTCCTGCTCGCCTCGGGGGCGGGCGACGGGCACGTCGCGTTCAACCCCGTGGGCAGCGCGGCGGACTCCCGCACCAGGGTGGTCCCGCTGGGGGAGCAGACCCGGATCGACAACCTGTCGACCTTCCCCACCTTCCGCGGGGTGGACGACGTGCCCCGGTACGGGGTCACCGTCGGTCTCGACACCATCCGTTCGCAGTCCAGGCGCGTGGTGATGGTGGTGCACGGCCGCGACAAGGGCCAGGCGGCCCGGCGCCTCACGCTGGCCACGGGATACGAGGCCGACTGGCCGGCCACCGTGTTCGCCGACTGCGCCCACCCACAGCTCTACCTGGACCAGGCGGCGGTCGCCGCCTCCGCGTCGTTCGCCTCGCTCTGACGTCGCACCTCATATCGCAATCCGAAGTAGATTCACCCACAGATCCTGGAGGATCGATGGCTCGCGTAAAGATCGCCTACCTCGGCGGTGGCTCCTCGCGTGCGGCGGGGACGATGGCCTCGTTCATGCACCACGGCAAGGAGTTCGACGGCTCCGAGTTCGTGCTGATCGACCTGGAGCAGGACCGGCTCGACGTGGTCCAGAAGCTCACGCAGAACATGGCCCGCAACCGGGGTCTGGACATCACCATCACCACGTCGACCAACCAGCGCGAAGCCCTGCGCGATGTCGACGCCGTGCTCAGCAGCTTCCGGCCGGGCGGTTTCGAGGCCCGCGCGCTGGACGAGCGGATCCCGCTCAAGTACGGCGTCATCGGCCAGGAGACGCAGGGTCCCGGCGGCATGATGATGGCGCTGCGCTCGATCCAGATCATCAAGAGCCTCTGCGCCGACCTCGCCGAGGTCGCTCCCGGCGCCCGGATCTTCAACTACACCAACCCGGTCAACATCGTCTCCCAGGCGGTGTCCGACTACACCGACATCCCGATCGCCTCCTTCTGCGAGGGCCCGATCGTCTTCCCGCCGGTGGTCGCCAAGGCCGCCGGTCTCGACCCGGACAAGCTCAAGGCCAACCTGGTCGGCATCAACCACAACTGCTGGTCCAACGAGGCCACCTACGACGGGCAGGACGCGTTCCCGATCCTGCGCGAGCGGTACGAGGCGCTGAAGGGCAAGCCGACCGACGACATCAACGGTCTGCGGGCGCTGCACCTGGCGGTGGCGATGGAGTCCATCCCCTCGGACTACTTCAACTACTACTACTTCCGGGACGAGATCCTGCGCGAGCGGCAGCTGGCCGAGAAGACCCGCTCCGAGATCATCATGGACGAGCTGCCCGGCTACTGGCAGCACTACCGCGAGCAGGCGGACTCCGACGCCCCGCAGCTGGAGCAGGACCGTTCCCGCGGTGGCATCCACGAGCTGGAGCTGGCCATCGACGCGATCAGCGCGTACTACAACGACGCTCCGATCCGCCAGCCCTTCAACATCACCAACACCGAGGGCTGGCTGCCCGGATTCGACGAGTCGACCGTCGTCGAGCTGTGGGGCACGGTGGACGGCAAGGGCTTCCACCCCGAGAAGCAGAAGCCGCTGCCGCACTCCGTGCTCGGCATCACCCAGCAGCTGGCCGAGTACCAGATCCTCACCGCCAAGGCCGGCTGGGAGGGCGACGTACGGGACGCGGTCCGCGCCATGACGGCCAACCCGCTCGTGCCGTCGCTGTCGGTGGCCGAGGCGCTGTACGCCGAGATGGCCCACGCCCAGCGCGCCTGGCTGCCGGAGCGTCTGCTGCCGTGAGCAAGGCACGGACGGCATGTACCGCGTCCACGCTCTTGCTCGGCGTGGACGCGGGCAACAGCAAGACCGCCGCTCTGGTGTCCACCGCCTCCGGTGAGGTGGTGGGCGCCGGGCGTTCGGGCTGCGGGGACATCTACGGGGCGCCGACCCCCGAGGCCGCCGTGGCCGAGGTGCTGGCCGCCGTGCGTACGGCGCTGGCACAGGCCGGGGCGGACATCGGCGACATCGCGGGCGCGGCCTTCCGGCTGGCCGGCGTCGACTGGCCCGAGGACCGGGACTACTGGGACGAGGCCCTGACCCGGCACTGCCCCGGTGCGCTCGGCGCGCGGACCGTCCTGAACGACGGGTATGCCGCGATCCGGTGCGGCGATCCCTCGGGCGTCGGCATCTCGGTGACCGGGGGCACGGCGGCGGCGATCGCCGCCCGCGGGCCCGGCGGCGAGCTGTGGGACATGGGCTGGTGGAGCCAGCACGCCATGGGCGCCGTGGGGCTGGCGAACGAGGCGTTCCGTGCGGTCTTCCTCGCCGAGCTGGGACTCGGACCGCGGACCGCCCTGACCGAGGCCCTGCTCACGCACTACGGGAAACCCTCGGTGGCGGCCCTCAACCACTGGTTGACCCGACGCCACGACCAGGCCACAGGGCGTGAGCGGACCAGTTGCGCACGGGTGGTCACGGCGGTGGCGACGGCGGGCGATGCGGTGGCCGTGGACATCGTCCGCGCCCAGGGCGCCCGCTTCGCCCAGTACGCCGGAGTGGCCGCGCGGCGCACCGGGCTCACCCGGGCCGAGCGGCCCGTGAGCATCGTGCTGTCCGGCTCGGTGCTGATGGCGCCGGGCTCCCCGGTCGCCGAGGCGCTGCTCGCGGAGCTGCCCGCCCATGTACCCGGAGCGGTGCTGCTCCGTGCCTCGCTGCCGCCGGTGGCGGGAGCGCTGCTGGACGCGCTCGGCGAGGCGGGCGTACCGCTGCACGAGCCGGACGTGGCCGGCGCCGTACTGGAAAGCGTCACGGGGAGCATGCCTGCCCAGGAGTTCTGGGCGACCTGAGGCGGGTGCCGGCGGAGCTGACCTCCGCCGGCCCCGCCCCGGCCGCCCTCAGCCCGATGCGATCGGGCGGAACAGGTCGGCCTGGAAGCGGTAGGCGTCGCTGCGGTAGACCATCTGGCCGGCCAGCACCGGGGAGCCGTCGTCGGTGTAGGTCAGCTCCTCGCCGATCAGCACCGGATCCCCGGGCGTGATGTCCAGCAGTTCGGCGGTTGTCTGGTCGGCCGCCGCCGCACGGACCGTGTAGGAGCTGCGGGCGATGCGCAGCCCGCAGGTCTGCTCCAGGGTCTCGTACAGCGAGCGGTCGGTGAGGTCGATCTCCGCCAGCTCGGGGGCGAGGGACAGCGCCACCACGCTGGTGTCCACGCACACCGGCACACCGTCCAGGCTGCGCAGCCGCTGCAGGTCGAGGACGCGGGAGGCGGGGGCGATGGCCAGCTGCTCGGCCTCCTCGAAGGTGGCGGACCGGGCGCGTTGGTGCAGTACCTTTGACTCCGGCCGCAGCCCGCGGGCGTGTGCCATCTCGGTGAAGCTCTGCAGCGTGCTCGGCGGTTCGCCGACGACACTGCGGCGGACGAACCAGCCGCGCTGCGAAGAACGCTCCAGCTTGTTCTCCTCGGCCAGGCGGCTCAGGGCCAGGCGCAGAGTGGAACGGCTGACCCCGAGGGCCACGGCGAGATCGCGCTCCCCGGGCAGCCGGCTTCCGGCCTGGTAGACCCCGCGGCGCAGTGCGTCACTGAGCCGACGGTAGGTCTGGTCGACGGCAGCCCCCGCCTTGGTGTCTTCCACGCTCGTCATACCTCCAACGCTACCAAAACTGGTCTGACAAATGGAATGAACAAACCAGCTTCATGAATCTGGACTAAGTGGTATGCCCTGGCCTAGGCTCGGTTCACCCGGGCTCTCGGGCACTCATCGAGAACAGGAGACATCGTGGTCTCGCGCAGCAGAACCCGACCGATCACCGGCGTACTCGTATCCCTCACGGCGGCCGGGCTGCTCGCCGGCTGTGTGCCGGGCACCAGCGGGGCCGGCTCATCCAACTCCGCCGGGAAAGACACGGTCGTCACCGATCCGGCCGCCATGGGCAAGGTCACGTTGAACGTGTTGGACACCTTCTCCGGCGGCACGGACAACGCCTGGATGACCTCCGTCGTCAACGCCTTCGAGAAGAAGTATCCCAACATCACGATCAATCGGACCTCGATGGCCTGGGGCGACGCGATGGCAGCCCTGCCGCTCAAGCTGAAGTCCCACAACCCGCCGGACATCGTCCCGCCCAACAACGGCTGGCAGTCCATGGGAACCCTGGTCCGCGGCGGGCTGCTGCTCAACCTGGACAACTATGCCGACGCCTACGGATGGAAGAAGTCCTTCCCGCAGTCCATCCTCAGCGAGCACCAGTTCAGCACCGACGGCAAGCAGATGGGCACCGGCTCGGTGTTCGGCACCCCGGTCGCCCGGGCCTCCCTGATCGAGGTCTACTACAACCGCTCGCTCCTCAAGCAGATCGGGGCGAAGGTGCCGACCACCTACGCCGAGTTCGATTCCGCTCTGGCCAAGGCCAAGTCGGCCGGCATCACCCCCATCACCCTCGGCAACGCCGATCAGAACGGCGTCACCCAGCCGCTCTTCTCGCTGACGGACGCCTTCGGCGCGCAGAGCAAGATCTCCGACTTCATCTACTCGAAGGGCGATACGGGCATCGCCCAGACCGGGTTCCCCAAGGCGGTGTCCACGTTCAAGCAGTGGTCCGACAAGGGCTATCTGACCAAGGACTACGCCGGCCTCGCCTCCGCGGACGCCGCCCAGTCCTTCGTCAACGGCAAGGGGCTGTTCCACTTCGACTACTCCGGCTCCCTCCCCCTCAAGGCGGGCCAGTCCAAGGGCTTCGGCTCGTTCGTGCTGCCCCGTGACGACGGCGGCAAGCCGGTGACCACCGCCTCCGCCGCGGCCAACCTCTCCATCTCCTCGAAGACCAAGCACGCCGACGCCGCCGCCGCCTTCCTGAATTTCGCTGCCGGTGAGCAGGCGGCCGAACTGGCCGTCGAGCACGGGACGATGCCGTTGCTGCACGCGAACGTCAAGGCGACCGGCGGGGACCCGCTGTTCGCGGACGACGTGGCCATCGCCCAGAGCATCTCCACCAACGGCACCGCCGTGCCCTTCCTGGACTGGGCCACGCCGACGCTCTACCAGACCATCAACACCACCATGCAGAGCATGCTGGCCGGCAAGTCCACCGAGAAGGCGGTGGTCACCGCGGCCGGCAAAGACGCCACCGCCTATGCGAAGACCCTGGGGAACTGAGGATGGTCACACTCAAGGAAGGAACCCCCGCGAAGGCCGCCATTCCCGACGCCGCCGCGGCCGGCCGTCATCCGCGCGGCGCGCGCGGCACCCGGCTCGCCTCCCCCCGCAGCCGCAGACGCCTGCTGGGACTCGCCTACCTCGCCCCCGCGTTGGTCATCTACGCGGTCGTCGTGCTGCTGCCCGCCGGCCAGGGACTGCAACTGTCCTTCTACCACTGGGACGGGGTCACCTCCGCCACCTGGGCCGGGTTCGGCAACTACACCGGCTTCCTCACCGACGCCACGCTGCGCCAGGCGGTCACCCACACGCTGTTCTTCATCCTGTTCTTCTCCATCCTGCCGATCATCCTGGGCATGGTCAGCGCCGCGCTGACCTCACGCAAGGACGTGCGCGGCGCCGGCGTCTACCGCTCGATCATCTTCCTTCCCCAGGTGCTCACCCCGGCCGTGGTCGCGGTCGTGTGGAAGCAGATCTACGCACCGGAAGGCCCCCTCAACTCCGTCCTCAGCGCGTTCGGCCTGGGCGGGCTGACCCGCGGCTGGCTGGGTGACTTCACCTGGGCGCTGCCCGCCCTCGGCCTGGCCGGAACCTGGGCGGCGTACGGGCTGTGCATGGTGCTGTTCGTCGCCGGAACCCAGAACATCCCCGGTGAGCTGTACGACGCCGCGCGCATGGACGGGGCCGGTCCGGTCCGGGAGTTCTTCACCGTCACCCTGCCGGGTCTGCGCGGACAGCTCGCGGTGGTGCTCACCCTCACCCTGCTGGGCGCCATCCGGGTCTTCGACGTCGTCTGGCTCACCACCAAGGGCGGCCCGGGGACGTCCACGATCACCCCCACCGTGGTCCTCTACCAGCGGGCCTTCACCAACCCGGACGTCGGGGCCGCCTGCGCCATCGGTGTCGTCCTGGCGCTGGTCTCGCTGATCGTGTCGCTCGTAGTGGTCAAACTGTCCGAAGGAGACGACTGATGATCTCGAAGCGGGAGAAGGTCTTCAACTACACCTTCCTCACCCTGCTCGCCGTCGGCGTACTCTTCCCGGTGATCTGGATCCTCGGCGTCGCGGTGAGTCCCGACATCGCGGGGACACTCGACCTCGGGCACATGCAATGGTCCAACTTCACCGAGGGCTGGCGGGAAGCCGGCTTCACCGGGTACCTGAAGTCGAGCCTGATCATCACCGGGACGGCGGTGTCCGTCTCGACCGTGCTGGCGATCCTCAGCGGCTACGCCTTCGGCGTGCTGGGCGTGGTGGGGGAGAAGATCCTCTTCCCGGTGCTGCTGTTCGGGATCATGATCCCGATGGAAGCGATCATCGTCCCCCTCTACTACGACTTCCAGTCCCAGGGACTGACCGACACCTACCAGGGCATCATCCTCGCCCATGTCGGCACGGGCGTGAGCTTCGGCGCGTTCTGGATGCGCGCGGCCTTCCGCGCGGTGCCGGCGAGCATCGGCGAGTCCGCCCAGATGGACGGCGCCAACAGCTGGACCATGCTGTGGCGCGTCTACCTGCCGATCGCCCGGCCCGCGATCCTCACCTTCGTGCTGCTGAGCTTCATGTGGACCTGGAACGACTACTTCCTGTCCCTGATCCTCGTCTCCGATCCGGCCCGCCAGCCCATGACCCTCGGGCTCGGCGCCTTCTCCGGCCGCTACCTCGTCCACGTCAACCTGCTCGCGGCGGCGGCGGTCCTGATCTGCCTTCCCGTGGTGATCCTCTACCTCTTCTTCCAGAGGCAGTTCATCCGCGGCATGCTCTCCGGCGCCGTCAAGGGATGAGCCACCCCGGCGGACCGCGTCCGCGCACCCCGCCGCAGACCGTCCGCGCACACACCGCACCACCCACACCCACCCTCAACTGCTCTGTACGGAATGACTTCTGCATGAACACGGCCAACGACTTTCCCCGAGGAGAAGCCGCTGTGACCCAGGCACCCGGCGCGACGGAAGCGGCTGTCGAGACGGCTCTCGCCCAGCTCGACCTGGACACGAAGACCCGGCTGCTGGCCGGGCAGGACCGGTGGTCGTTGCCGCCCGTCCCCGAGATCGGGCTGAGGTCCCTGGTCATGTCGGACGGCCCGATCGGTGTGCGAGGCGTGCGCTGGAGCGCGGACGACCCGTCGATCGCGCTGCCCTCGCCGACCGCGCTCGCCGCCACCTGGGACCCCGAACTGGCACGCCGCGCCGGTGTGCTGCTCGCCCAGGAAGCCCGCCGCAAGGGCGTCCACGTCCTGCTCGCCCCCACCGTCAACCTGCACCGCTCGCCGCTCGGCGGGCGCCACTTCGAGTGCTACAGCGAAGACCCGTATCTCACCGGGGTGATCGGCTCCGGCTATGTGAACGGTGTGCAGTCCGGGGGCGTCGGCACCACGGTCAAGCACTTCGTGGCCAACGACGCCGAGACCGATCGCTTCACGGTCGACAACCTCGTCTCCGCACGCGCCCTGCGCGAGCTGTATCTGGCCCCCTTCGAGGCGATCGTCGAGAACGCCCACCCGTGGGGCATCATGACCGCCTACAACTCGGTCAACGGCACGACGATGAGCGAACACCACTACCTGGTCAACGAGGTCCTGCGGGGCGAATGGGGCTTCGACGGCTTCAACGTCTCCGACTGGACGGCGGCCCGTTCGACGGTCGACGCCATCAACGGCGGCCTCGACGTGGCCATGCCCGGACCGCGGACCGTCTACGGCGCGGCCCTCGCCCAGGCCGTCAGGGACGGCAGGGCCGACGAGGCCACCGTCGACGAGGCCGTACGCAACGTCCTGCGGCTGGCCGTCCGCGTCGGCGCCCTGGAGACCGGCGAGCCGGCCGTCACCGAACCGCCGAAGACCGTCGACGGCGTCGCACTGGCACGGGAGATCGCCCGGCGCTCCTTCGTCCTCGTCAAGAACGACAACGACACCCTTCCCCTGCGGCCGGGCGGCACGGTCGCCCTGATCGGCGCCGCGGCCCGCGACGCCCGCGTCCTCGGCGGCGGCTCCGCCACCGTCTTCCCGGACCGGATCGTCTCCCCGCTCGACGGCCTCACCGCGGCCCTGCCCGAGGGCACGCTCAGCTACGCGGTCGGAGCGGACCCCAACACCGAACTGGCCACCGCCGACAGGGGGTTCACTCTGCGCGCCGTGTGCCGCGGCGCCGACGGCACGGTGCTCGCCACCTCGGACATCCCCAACGGGCAGATCCACTGGTCGTTCGCGGACCTCCCGGAGGGTGTCTCGTTCGACAACCTCCACAGTGTCGAACTGACCGGGTCCTTCACGCCGCGCCAGACCGGACTGCACACCCTCGGCATCAAGGGAGCGGGCGCCTTCCAGCTCGCCGTCGACGGGGTCACGTACTACGACGGTGTCCAGGCGCACGACGAGGGCGACCCCTTCGAGGGCTTCTTCAGCTCTCCCGTACCCCGCGCCCAGGTGGAACTCGCCGCGGGAGAACCCGTCGGCGTCAGCCTGACGCACGTCGTCGCGCGCGACGAGGACTCCCTCAGGGAGGACGTCACGATCACGTTGGCCCACCAGGAGCCGCAGCGTGACGCGGACGAGCTGATCGCCGAGGCGGTCGAAGCGGCCCGCGCCGCCGACACCGCCGTCGTCGTGGTCGCCACCACCGATCGCGTCGAGTCGGAGGGCTTCGACCGCACCGACCTGGACCTGCCGGGCCGCCAGGACGACCTGATCCGCGCGGTCGTGGCCGCCAACCCCCGCACGGTCGTGGTCGTCAACTCCGGCTCCCCGGTGGAAATGCCCTGGCGGAACGAGGTCGCCGCCGTCCTGCTCAGCTGGTTCCCGGGTCAGGAGGGCGGCGCCGCCCTCGCCGACGTCCTCACCGGCACCCACGAGCCCGGCGGGCGCCTCCCGACCACCTGGGGCTCCCTCACCGACGCCCCGGTCTCCCAGGTCGTCCCCGAGAACGGTGAACTTCCTTATAGCGAGGGCGTGTTCATCGGCTACCGGGCATGGGACAAGGCCGGCCGCGCCCCCTCGTACCCCTTCGGCCACGGCCTTGGCTACACCGACTGGACCTACAAGTCGGCAGAGGTGTACGGCAACGTCGCCAAGGTCCGCGTGCACAACAGCGGCGACCGGCCGGGCCGGGAGATCGTGCAGGTCTATCTGGCTCAGGCCGAGCGCTCCTCGGACCGCCCCGCGCGGTGGCTCGCCGGCTTCGCCGTGGTGGAGGCGGGGCAGGGCGAGACCGTCGAGGCCGTCATCGACATCCCCCGCCGCGCCTTCGAGGTCTGGGACGAGGCGACCGGCTCATGGGCCTTCGTCAAGGGTGCGTACAACATCCATGTCGGCCGTTCGATCGCCGACCGCAGGATCACCGTCGCGGTCCACGTCTGACCCGGGCGAGACTCCCGCGGGCCCCGCTCCGGCACCTGACACCCGGACCGGGGCCCGCGGGCTCGACGAACGGACGAGCGTGGCGACTTGCCTTGCCGTTGTGCGGGCGGCCTCGGGGGAGCCGAGGGACGCGGGCGCAGGGCCGCCGTCGCTGCGCCCCGGTGTCCCACGCGTCGTCACTGTGCCGCGGAGGCGGCCCGGTCGCCGCACTCGTCCACGGCGGCCAGGACGGCGGCCTCCGCCTGAGGGCAGCCCACCGTGACGCGTACGCCCTCGCCGGCGAAGGCACGCACGGACACGCCGCGTCGCACACAGGCCGCCTGAAGGGCCTCGGCCCGGTCCCCGACGGGCAGCCAGACGAAGTTCGCGCGGGAGTCCGGCGTGAACAGGCCCCGCTCGCCGAGCGCCCGGCGGAACGTCTCGCGGCTCTCGGTCACCGTGTCCACGATGTGCCGGGTGTGTTCCCGGTCCGACCAGGCCGCGAGCGCCGCTGCCTCGGCCACGGCACTCAGACCGAACGGCGGCGCCGTCGCCCGCACCGCCCGCATCACCTCGGGCGAGCCGATGGCGTAGCCGGCCCGCAGACCCGCCAGCCCGTAAGCCTTGGAGAAGGTCCGGAAGACGATCACATTGGGGCGCTCGGCGACCAGGGCCGCCGCGTCCGGCTCCGTCCGGTCGAACTCCTGATAGGCCCGGTCCATCAGGACGAGCACATGGCTGGGGACGGCATCGAGCAGCGCCCGCAGCCGCCGCGGCGGCAGCGCCGTCCCGGTGGGGTTGTTCGGATCGCAGATCAGCATCGCGGAGGTCCGCGGGGTGAGGGCGGCGAGCATGGCCTGAGTGTCGTGACGGTACTCGTGGTCCAGGGCCACGGGGACGGCCTGTGCGTCGGCGATGCCGATCAGGATCGGGTACGCCTCGTAGCTGCGCCAGGCGTGGATCACCTCGGTGCCGGGCCCGGTGAACGCGGTCAGTGCCAGTTGCAGCAGGGCGAGCGAGCCGCCGCCCACGACGACCTGGTCCTCGCGCACTCCCATCCGCTCGCTGATCGCGGCGATCAGGTCGTCGCCCGCCAATGACGGGTACAGATGGGCGTGCGCCGCGGCCCGCGCGACGGCCGCACGGATGGCCGGTGAAGGAGCCACGGTCGACTCGTTGGAAGAGGCACGCCAGCGTACCGAGGCGCTGCCGGCGGCGCGGGAGTACACCGGCAGGGCGGCGATGCGGGGACGCGGGGTGGGCGTTGCCGCCGTCGGTCGGGTGTTCACTTCAGCTCTCCAGTGACGTTCTGCGCGGCGGCCAACAGGTCCCCGCCGGCTGCCAGGGCCACCGTCTGCTCGATCTCCGGTGACAGGAAACGATCGGGGCCCGGTCCGGGCACCCGGGTACGGACGAGGTCGCGGACGGCCGCGGTGGCCGGCGCAGGCCGCAGCGGAGCCCGCAGGTCAAGGGCCCGGGCCGCGGTGAGCACTTCGATGGCCAGGACCCGTGTCAGCCCGTCGACGGCCCTGCGCAGCTTGCGGGCCGCCGACCATCCCATGGACACGTGGTCCTCCTGCATCGCCGACGAGGGGATCGAGTCCACGCCTGCGGGCACCGCGAGGCGTTTGAGTTCGGAGACGACGGCGGCCTGGGTGTACTGGGCGATCATGTGGCCGGAGTCCACGCCGGGATCGTCGGCCAGGAAGGGCGGCAGGCCGTGGCTGCGCGCGGGGTCGAGCATCCGGTCGGTGCGGCGCTCGCTGATGCCGGCCAGGTCCGCGACGGCGATCGCGGCGAAGTCCAGGACGTAGGCCACCGGGGCGCCGTGGAAGTTGCCGTTGGACTCCACCCGTCCGTCGGGCGTCACCACGGGGTTGTCGATGGCGGACGCCAACTCCCGCTCGGCAACGGTCCGGGCGTGCGCGAGGGTGTCGCGGACGGCCCCCGCGACCTGCGGGGCACAGCGCAGCGAGTAGGCGTCCTGGACGATCGTGCAGGTGTCCGTGCGGTGGCTGGCCACGATGCCGGAACCGGCGAGCAGGGCCAGCATGTTGGCCGCCGATGCCGCCTGCCCGGGATGCGGGCGCAGGGCCTGCAGATCCGCGGCGAAGACCCGGTCGGTGCCCAGCAGCGCCTCCACGCTCATCGCCGCCGCGATGTCGGCCAGGCGCACCAGAGCGTCCAGGTCCTCCAGGGCCAGTACGAGTTGACCGAGCATCCCGTCGGTGCCGTTGATGAGGGCCAGGCCCTCCTTCTCGCGCAGGCGCAGCGGGCGCAGCCCGGCTGCTTCCAGCGCCTGAGCGGCCGGTACGCGCCGGCCGCTGTGGTCTTCGACGACTCCTTCGCCGGTGAGCGCGAGCGCGACGTGTGCCAGCGGCGCCAGGTCTCCGGAACACCCCAGGCTGCCGTACTCGTGGACGACGGGCGTGATCCGTGCGCTGAGCATGGCCGCATACGCCTCGGCGACCTCGACCCGCACCCCCGTGCGGCCGGTGGCCAGGGTGGACAGGCGCAGCAGCATCAGCGCGCGCACCACCTCCTGCTCCACCTTTGGACCCGAACCGGCCGCGTGCGAGCGGACCAGGCTGCGCTGCAACTGTCCCCGCAGGGGCGCGGGGATGTGCCGGGTGGCCAGCGCCCCGAACCCCGTGGAGACCCCGTAGACCGGGTCGGCGGAGTTCGCGAGGTCTTCGACGCGCTGTCTGCTGGCGGCCATCGCATCCCTGGCCTCCTGCGACAGGCGGACGGCGGCACCTGCTCGGGCCACGGCCAGCACCTCGGAAGCGGACACCGGCCCCACACCCACGACCACGGGGGGCACGTCCGTCCGCACCGGACCGGTCGTCATCTCGGCTGTACTCATCACACCTTTTCCATCGGTCTCGTATCTCAGATTCAAGTCTCGGATGATTGGCAGGGGTCGCCTCCCGAGCCCGGGGGCGGGCCGCCCGACATCCGTGCCGGGCGGTGCCCTCCGTGCCGGGCGGTGTCAGTCCCGCACGACCAGCAAGTGCCCTTCGTGGCGCAGCTGGTCGACCGAGGCCACGCCCAGCAGCTGCATCGTGCGGCGCAGTTGGCCGGTGAGGAGCTGCAGGAGCCGGGTGACCCCTTCCTGGCCGCCGGCCGCCAGGGCCCACAGGTAGGGGCGCCCGATGAGGCAGGCGTCGGCGCCCAGGGCCAGCGCGGTGGCGATGTCCGCGCCGTGCCGGACGCCCGAGTCGACCAGCACGCAGAAGTCCTCACCCACCGCCGAACGGACCGGTTCGACCAGGTCGATGGGGGCGATGGCACGGTCGAGCTGGCGCCCGCCGTGGTTGGACAGGTGAACGCCGTCCACTCCGAGGTCCTTGGCCCGCACCGCGTCCCGCGCGCTGACGGGGCCCTTGACGACCAGCTTGCCCGGCCACTGGTCGCGGATGCGCGCAACGTCGTCCCAGGTGACCGCCGGGTCGAACTGGCTGGTGATGTTCTCGATGGTGTACCCGGACGCACCCTCGGAGCCGCCGGAGCCGACATTGGCGAACCGCAGGGCCGGATGGCGCAGCATGCTCGTGCAGTAGCGCGGACGCGTGCCGATGTCCACGAGGCCGGCCAGGGTGAGGGCCGGCGGGATGGTGAGCCCGTTGCGCACATCGCGTACCCGGAAGCCGGACACGGCGGTGTCCACCGCGATCTCCAGAACCGAGTAGCCGGCCTGGGCGGCCCGCTGCACCAGCAGCTCGGTCAGCCTGCGGTCCTTCCACACGTACAGCTGGAACCAGCGCTCCGCCTCGGGTGCCGCAGCCGCGACGTCCTCCAGCGACGTGGTCGCCATGGTGGACAGCACATAGGGAAGGCCCGCCGAAGCGGCCGCGGCGACCACCGCGGGTTCCCCGAGGGGGGAGATCATGCGGGTGTACCCGGTCGGCGCAAGACCAAGGGGTGCCGAGACCGCCTGGCCGAGGATCTTCGTGCTGAGGTCGGGGTCCGAGACGTCGGTCAGCGAGCGCGGCACGAACCGCCGGCGGCGGAACGCGTCGACGTTCGCACGCAGACTCGTCTCCTCGTCGGCGCCCCCGTCGACGTAGTCGAAGACGGAGCGCGGCAGCGCCCTGCGGGCCAGCAGCCGGAAGTCCTCCGTGGTGTGCGCGGCCGCCAGTCGGCGCCGGCGCCCGTTGAGATCGATCGGCTTGAGCTGGATGAGCTCGCGCACTTCATGGATTCGCACTAGCTGTTCGCCTCGCCTCGTACCGACTCGATCACGCTCATGCCGCCGCCGGGGCGGCTGCGGTCCGCCCCGGCGTGCACCGGCACGTCCCCCTCGGTGGCGATGTGGCCGCGCCGCACGGGTGCCGTCTTCATGATGAGCAGGTAGAGACCGCCGCTGACGAAGATGCCCACGATCCAGGAGATGTCCGCTCCGCCCAGCGGCGCGACGAGGGGACCGACGTAGAAGGCGGAGCTGACGAAGGGCAGTTCTATGGCGATGCCCGCGACATAGGCGGTCATCGCCCGCCAGTCCACCCCGCCGTAGCGGCCGTCGCGTTCGAAGATGTCGTCGATCGCGTACCGCTCCCTGCGGACCAGGTAGAAGTCGACCAGGTTGATCGACGTCCACGGGATGAGGAAGTAGGCCAGCAGGAGAATGAAGTTGGTGAAGTTGTCCAGGAAGTTGCTGCGGCCCGTGATGGCGAGGACGGTGCCGACGGCCGCGGACGCGAGGATGGTCAGCGTACGCACCGTGACATTGACCGGGCCCTTCACGAAGACGGTGAACGTGGTCGTGGCGGACATGAACATGCCGTACAGGTTCAGGGCGTTCACGACGATGTTGCCCGCGATGATGATCAGGAAGAACGCCCATGTGGCGGTGCCCGCCTGACCGACGATGAAGTCCACCGAGCCGCCGGCGAACGCCTTCGCGGCGGCGGCGGTGGCGACGGCACCGAAGGCGAACATCCAGCTGGAGGCCAGGACGGTACCGGTGTAGGTGTACCAGAACGAGGCGCGTACGGGTGTGTCGGCCGGCAGGTATCTGGAGTAGTCCGCGACGTACGGGGCGTACGTCAGCTGCCAGGTGGCGGCGATGGACGTCGCCAGCAGGAACGTCCCCCAGCTGAAACCGCTCCCGCTCCAGTCGCCGAGGCCCACGTGCCGTACGAGCTGCACGGACAGGAAGAGGAACGCGACACCGCTGAGTACCGACAGCCACTTCTCGGTCGCGTGCAGCAGACGGTAGCCGTACAGGGCCAGCACGGCGGTGACCGCGTTGGCCGCGACGATGCTGAGATCCACCGGCAGCCCCAGCCAGCTGCTGATGGCCTGCCCGGTCAGTACGGCGCTGCTGGCGAAGTACCCGACGTACATCAGCAGGACGAGCAGCAGCGGCACAACGGCGCCCAGGTAGCCGAACTGGGCACGGCTTTGGATCATCTGGGGGATGCCGAGCCGGGGGCCCTGGGCGGAGTGCAGCGCCATGAAGACGGCACCGACGAGATTGCCGACGACGATCGCCAGCAGGGCCCAGGGCAGCGGAAGGCCGACCGCCACCGTGATGGCGCCGGCGGCGATCGCGGTCACCTGCAGATTGCCGCCGAACCAGAGCGTGAACAGGCTGCGGACGCTGCCGTAACGCTCACTGTGCGGAACGAAGTCGATGGAGCGTTGCTCGACGCTCGTGAGGGAGTTTGCGCTCATGTCGGTGTCTCCAAGGGCTGCGCCGGCCAGATGCCTTGAGCCGGCCAAGGGCATCAGTTCTCAAGACGCGCTCGTACCGAGTTGGCGTGGGCGGGGAAGCCCTCGTGCGCACAGAACGCGAAGACCGTCTGTGACGTGGCCTTAAGGGCCCTGTGGTCGGCCTTGGCGACGGCCGTCCACTTACGGAAGGCGTTGGCGGTGACACCGCTGGTGACCTTCGCGTAGCCACTGGTCGGCAGGGCCGCCGGGCAGCCGATCACGAAGTTGGCCATGGAGACCGTGGTGTTCTGTCCCAGAAGGATCTCACCGGCGTCGACGACCTGGTCCAGCACCCGCTGCTCGTCGCGGGCGACGATCTGCATGTGCTCCGGTGCGAAGGCGTTGGCCACCTCGGCCGCCTCGGCGAGATCCCGGGTGAGGACCACGCCACCGTTGCGCCCCAGAGCGGTGAGGGCGTAGCCGCGCCGCGGCTCGGGCAGCTCCCGCAGCTGGGCGGCCAGTTCGAGCTGGACCTTCTCCAGCAGCTCCGGACTGTCGGTGACCAGGACACTGGTGGAGTCCGGGCCGTGCTCCGCCTCGTTGAGCAGGTCCGCGGCCAGCAGCCGGGGGTCCGCGGAGTCGTCGGACAGGACCAGGCTCTCGCTGGGACCGAGCAGCATGACGCTCGCGGTCCCGAACCGCTGCACCTCGATCTGCGCGCAGGTGACGGGCGGGCTGCCCGGGCCGCAGAGCTTGCGCACGGCCGGTACCGTCTCGGTCCCGAAGGCGAGGGCGGCGACACCCGCCGGGCCGTTGGCACGGAAGACCTGGTGGATGCCCAGCTCGTCCGCGGCCACCAGCACGGCCGGGTCCACCTTGCCGCCCGAGCCGGGCACCGGCGGGACGATCACGGCGATCTGGGGCACACCCGCGACGACGGCCGGCACCGCGAGCTGGATGAGCACCGACGGGTAGGAGCCCTTGCCGCTGGGGACGAAGAGCCCCGCGCTGGCGATGGGACTGACCTTCTCGCCGACCCGCAGTCCCGGAGCGGTCTCGAAACTCCAGTCCCCGTGCGCCGTCAGCTGCTCGTTGAAGCGACGCACGTGGGCGATGCTGTCCCGGATCGCGGCGAGCAGTTCGCCGCTCACCTCCTCGCGGGCAGCGGCGAACTCGGCCTCGGTGACCTTGATCCGGTCCGCGGTGATGGTGCACTTGTCGAACTTCTCCAGGGCGCGCAGCAGAGCGGCGTCACCATGGGCACGCACATCCTCGATGATCTCCAGGACACCCGCACGCAGGGACGGATCGAAGATCGCGGCGGTGCCGCGGGTCAGCAGGTCGGCCCGGGCCGTGGCGTCGAGTTCGTGCCAGTACCCGCGTTCGCGCAGGACCGTGCTCTTGGTGTCCGACATCGCATCCGCTCCTTGTCTCGGTCTGTCTCGGTCTGTCTCGGTCTGTCTCGGCTGTCTCGTCCGGCTTGGCCGGCCTGGCTGTCTCGGCTTCAAGACAGCTGTCTCGCTCGGAAGTTGGGGGCTGCCACTTCCCATGAGAAGTGGCGGATGACTCGGGGACGACGGTGGCGGACGCCTACAGGGATCGGCCCCCGTCTAGGGTGACGACTGCGCCGGTCATGAAGGAGGCATGGGGGCCGAGCAGGAACTCCACCGTGGCACCTGCTTCGCTCAGGTTGCCGAAGCGCCCTGCGGGAATGTGCCTCAGCAGTTCGGCGGCCGTCTGCTCGTCACTGAGGTACTGATGCGTCATGCGGGAGGGGAAGTACCCCGGGCACAGGGCGATCACGGACAGCCCTTCGCCGCTCCATTCCAGCGCCAGCGACTTGGCGAGGGCCACGGCCGCTGCCTTGCTGACGTTGTAGTCGGTGAAGCCGGCCTCAGGACGCTGTGCGTTGACCGAGGCGTTGATGACGAGGTTTCCGGGGCGTGCCAGGTGCCGGTGGGCGGCCCGGCACACCCTGAAGGCGCCGAGCGTGTTGACGTCGAGAACCTGCTGGAAGTGCCGGGCGCTGAGTTCGGCGGCGGGCTTTCCTTCGCCGTCGATCCCCGCGTTGGCGAACACCCCGTCGAGTCCGCCCAGGGACTCCACCGCTTCGAGGACCGCCGCGTCAACGGCGGCCTCGTCGCGTACGTCGCACACGCTGCCGCCGACGGCGGCACCGGCTGCGACGGCGGCGGTGACGCCTGCCGGGCTGGTTCCCGTGATCCACACGTCCGCGCCCGCGGCCGTCAGGTGTTCGGCGCAGGCCCTGCCGATGCCGCTGGTGCCTCCGGTGATCACATACCGTCGTCCCCGGGTCATGTCAGGACCTCCGCCGCTGTGCCGACGGAGTTCGCTGCGGGTCCGGGTGTGCGGGTGTGTGCGGGTCGCAGGACACGATGACCTTTCCGGCGGTGCGCTGGACTCCTTCGGCGAGGAACGCCGGCAGGTCGGCCAGCGGGACCCGGTGAGTGACGAGGGTGCTGTAGCGGCCGGGATCGGCGGCCAAGGCGTCCAGGGCCCGGTGCAGATGTGCGGTGTCGAACCCGACGCTACCGGTGATGTTCACCGACTGCTCGACGATCGCGGACGGGGTGACCGGCGTGGGCTTCGAGGAGAGCGCCACAAGGAGAACCGTTCCGCCGGAGGTGACCGAGGACAGCGCGTCCGACAGGCTCCCCGGGTAGCCGGCGGCGTCGATGACCAGGTCGAACCGGGGCGGCCCGTCGTCGTTACCCGGCAGGTCGGACATGGCCGCCGCGGCCGGGACCCCTCGCGCGGCGGCGAGGCGGGAGCGCGCCGGCGAGGGTTCCACGACGGCGACGGGTGCCTCGGGCCAGCGGCGCGTCACCTCGGTGTGGCAGAACGCGCCGATCGGGCCGTACCCGACGACCAGCACCGACCGCGGAGCCTGGTGAACACGGTCCAGCGCGGACATGGTCACGGCCAGCGGCTCGGCCAGGACGGCCACGGACAGGTCGAGCCCCGCGGGGACGGGATGAACCATGTGGGCGGGCACCGTCAGACGATCGGCATAGCCGCCGGGCCTGCGTTCCCCGAGCCAGGCCATGGCGGTGCACAACCGCGCGGCACGGCCGCAGCCGTCACACACACCGCACGGGATGCGCGAGTCCACCACCACGGGCATGCCCTCGGCCAGCCCGGGAGCCCGGGAGGTGACGATCCAGCCCGCCACCTCGTGGCCGAGCGTGGCCGGCCAGTACTCGACCCAGTCCCCGGTCCGCATGACGTGCAGGTCCGATCCGCAGACACCCGCCCAGGCGACCTGAACGACCACGTCACCCGGATCGGGGGCGACCGGAGGCCGCTCGGCGACGGTCAGCGCGAGATCTTGATCCATCAGCAATGCTCGTGCCATTGCGGGTACCCTTGCCCTGTCTCGTATCTAAGACTAGAGTCTCGACTTGTCCCGAACCATACGACAGGGTGCGCCCGTACGGAAGACCTCGGCCGTCGGTTGTCCGGCCCGACATGTGCCGGGCGCCGGCTGCCCGCAGCGGGCCGCGATGAGTTAGGTGGTGCTTGGTGTCGAGCAGCAAAGTGAAGTCCGCCGAGCGTGTCATGGCGGTCCTGGATCTGCTGAGCCGGCGGGTCACGCCGCTGTCCGCGCTGGAGATCGCCGCGGCGCTGGACCTGCCGAAGAGCACCACACATCATCTGCTCAACGTCATGCGCGACATGAGTTATGTGGCCTACTGGCCCGATCGCCGGGTGTGGTCCCTCGGGATCAGCGCGCTCGAGATCGGTGCCGCCTATCTGCGCACCGGACACCTCCAGTACGAAGGACAGCGCCACCTCAGCGCGTTGACGGCGCGGACCGGGCAGACCAGCCATCTGGCGGTCCTCCAGGGAACCGATGTGCTCTACCTGGACAAGCGGGAACCGCAGGGATCGGGCATCCGTCTCGTCACCGACGTGGGGACCCGGCTGCCGGCCCATCTCACCGCTGTCGGGCGCTCCATCCTGGCCTTCCTGGACCACAGCGAGTTGCGTGCACGGTTCGCCGAGTACAGCTGGCCGCAGCGCACGGACGTCAGGCTCGACTCCTTCGAGCAGTTGACCTCGTTGCTCGCCGACGTACGCACGGCGGGCTACGCCGTGGAGGTCGGCTCCACCACATCGGGCATCGAGTGCGTCGCGGCGCCCGTGCGGACCGGCGACGGAAGTGCGGTCGCGGCCATCGGTGTCGCCACGGTGGCCGGCACCCAGAATCTCTCGCTCGACCAACTCGCCGCCGAGGTCCAGGCGGTGGCACACCGGTTCTCCGCCGAACTGGGACACGCACAGGTCGAATCGGCGGACTGAGCCAAGGGCATGTCCGTGGTTCCGGCAAGAGCACCGGTGCGCGGGCCGGCCGCTCGCGGCCGATCACTCGGGGAGGTCGCCGCAGCCCGCCGGGGTTCCGAGTCCGGGACGTCCGCCGACGGCCGGGACTAGGTGACCCTGCAGGGCTTCGACTATGCGGCCAACGGGTACCGCATGACGCCGCACGTGCCGCGTCCGCACTCCGAGGCTGACTACGCCGACGGCACCCGCTGAACCCCCAACAGGGTCCGTCGACAAGGCCCTTCACCGTGTCGATCCCGGCCGGCATCGCATCCGCAGGACCTGGCCGCGGTGTGCCGTCCGGGCACCGCAGGCGCCCGCGAACTCAACCGGCCGCGCCGCGATCGACGTAGCCGAGGGCCGCCGAGATCTCGGCAGCGGCCTGCGCCACCAAAGGCCCCACCTCGTCCAGCACCCCCTCCATGCGTTCGGCCACACCCGCCACACTGATCGCCGCCACCGGCATTCCGGTGTGGTCGTACACGGCGGCACCACAGCAGCAGCTCGACTCGTCGAACTCGCGGCGGTCCTCGGCCCAGCCCCGCTCCCTGGTGGCCTCGACGACCGAGCGCAGGGAGCCGACCGAGTCCGCGTCGACGGGTGAGTCCGCGGAGGCCACCAGTTCGGCCAGCTTCTCCTCCAGCCGCGTCTGGGAAAGGCCCGCGAGATACGAGCGGCCGAGCGAGGTGGAGTGCAGGGGCCGGGCGACACCCAGCTCTCCCGTCACCGCGACCGGCCGCGGGCCCCTCTCACGGTGGACGAACACCATGGTGGCGCCGTTGGGCACCGCGAGACTCGCGGTCTCCTGGGTCTGGCGCATCAGACGGGTGAGAACGGGTACTGCCTGTTCGTTCAGACCGGTGGAACGGATGGCCGCGGAGGCCAGCCGCGCAGCGGACGGCCCGAGGCGGAGCAGTCCGCTGCGCGGTTCCTGGGCCAGCCATCCCTGTTCGACCAGACGGTCGACGAGCCGGTAGGCGGTGCTGCGGCTCAGGCCGAGCGCCGCTGCCAGGTCCTGGGTGGTGCAGGTTCCTACGACGCCCAGATGATCGAGCATGGCCAGTCCGCGGTCCAGGGCGCCCGCTCCCGGGGCGAGGACCGTGGAGGGGGTGGCGGGCGAGCGCATGACGGCCTCCGAGTGAAACGCGATGTCAGTCACTGAGACTAGCGCGCTCACCCGGTGCCGACGGCTGCGAGGGGACACCGGCGGTGTCGGCACCGGACGGGTGCCCCTGTGTGGCGGGTGTCAGGTCCGGGAGATGAGCTTCGTACGGCCGCCGTCGCCCAGTTCCTCGGCGTCCTCCCGCTCGGCCCGGGTCCGCGGCGAGCGCGCCAGCACGAGGGACAGCAACGTCAGGGCCTGGCAGACCACGACGAAGGCGACCACCAGCCAGGGGCCGTCGGCCGCCGCCACCAGCGCGGTGGCGATGAAGGGAGTTGTGCCTCCCAGCACCATGACGTTCAGCTCGCGGGAGAAGGCGATCGCCGTGAACCGGTAACGCGTCTCGAAGAGTTCGGACAGGAAGGCCGACTGCGCGCCGAGCATCGCGCTCTGCCCGATGCCGTAGGCGACCGTCATGGCGACGACGATGAGCACCGGCTGTTCGGTCTGCAGCAGAAGGAAGTACGGCGGAATGCAGTGCGACGCCGCTGTACGGGTGTGCGGCTCGAAGGCGCGTGCCGGGGGGTGTTCCGGAACGGCGGGGTGGTGACGGCGGAGCGGCCCGTCATGCGTCGTGCCGGGGTGGTGGGCTTGGGCCGGCGGCAGGCGGGAGCGGATGGGCGGGGCCTGGAGCCGCTGTAGTTCCGCCGCCGGGCGCAGGGGATGGGCCCGGTGACGAGGTGTGCTGCGGCAGGACCGCCTCGGGCGTGGTTCGAGCACGGCGAGGCGGTGGTGTCCGCTGACCGGGCGCGGGACCCGCACGGGGGCAGGCGGGGTGTGTGGCGAGCGGAGCGGATGCTGGAGCGCGGGGTGTGTGGCGAGCGGAGCGGATGCTGGGGCGCGGGGTGTCAGCGCACGGGGCTCACCGCCTCTCGCAGCCGGGGCAGGGCGGCAGGGTCGGCCAGCGCAGAGCCCACCGCGACGGCGGCGCATCCGGCCGACAGGAACGCGGCGGCGTTGTCCGCGCTGATTCCGCCGGTGGCGACGAAGTGGGCGTCGGGGAAGGGCGCGAGCTGAGCGGTGACCCAGTCCGGTCCGAGCTGCCGGGCCGGGAACGCCTTCAGCCAGGTGTGGCCCAGGGCCAGGGCGGCCGCGATGTCGGTGGCGGTGGCGACGCCCGGCAGATGGGGCAGGCCGGCCTGCGCCGAAGCCTCGATGACTTCGGGGTGCAGCCCCGGGGCCACGGTGAAGGCCGCACCGATGTCCATGACCGCGCGCACCCGCTCGGCGCTGGTGACCGTGCCGGCTCCGATGTGCTTGCCGCGGGCGCGGGCGGCTTCCACCGCTGCCCTCAGCGACGGGAGGGCGGACGGGGACTGGACGGGTATCTCGACGAGGTCCACGCCGAAATCCCAGGCGTGCTCGCACAGTTCGACGGTGGTGGCGGGGTCCTGACCGCGGAATATGCCGATGACGGGCGTTGCGGCCAGGTGCTGGGCGAAGAAGGCGTCACTGCGGTCGGCAGCGGTCATGGAGTATTTCCTTTCCAGCCCAGCTTGGAGCTGATCCGTTGGGCGGCCTTGCGGAACTCATCGAGCTGGGCGCGGAGTTCGGCGAGCGGGGCGACGGCGGACAGGGCGGTGACGGAGATGCCGTGGGTCGCCTTTCCCCGGGCGTCGAAGACGGGGACGGCGATGCAGTTGATGTAGCCCTCGTGCTCGCCGTCGTCCTCGGCCCAGCCGCGGTCGCGGGTCTGGCGCAGATCCTCCTCCAGGGACTCGCGGCTGGTGCGCGTGGTCTCGGTGAAGCGTTCGAACGTGGCCTGGCCGAGGATGCGCTCCCGGGTCGTCGCGTCCTGGTAGGCGGTGATCACCTTGGCCACGGCCGCCGTGTGGGTCTGTGCCTGAAGGCCGATGCGGGAGCCCATGGCGACGCTGCCCCTGCCGTCGATCTTGTCGACGTAGATGACGCGGTCGCCGACGAGTTCGCCGAGGTGGACGGTGTGGCCGTGGCGGTCGGCCAGCTCTTGCAGCACGGGGTGGGCGAGGGACCGGGCCTCGACCTGGTCGAGGGCGAGCTGGCCGTACGCGATCAGCTGGAAACCCATCGCGTAGTGGCCGCCGGCGTCCTTGCGGACGAATCCCGCTTCCTCAAGGGTCTGCAGGAGCCGCAGAGCCGTCGACTTGTGCACACCGACGTGTTCGGCCACCTCGTTGAGGGAGCGCGGCTGCCTGGAGACGAAGCCGATGATGTCGATGGCGCGGGCGACTGTTTGCGACATGGATGCGAGTCCTTAATTGCTGTCCTGGGATACGCGGTTGGCCTCGTCCTCGAGCAAGGCGATCACTTCCCCCGCCGGTGGGAGCGGCACCAGATCGGACGCGGAGGCGAGGACCTGCGCGGCGGCGTAGTGTCCGAGCCGCAGACGCAGGGTGTCATGGCGCCCGCTGAGCCATCCACTCAGCCAGCCGGCGGCGAAGGCGTCCCCGGCCCCGACCGGGTCGACGACATCGACCCGCCGGGAGGGCACCCGGGTGGTGCTGGTCCCGGTGAAGGAGACCGCCTCGACGGCGGCGTCCTTCACGACGAGATGCTCCGGCTTGTCGATCAGGGCCCGCACGCTCTTGGCGTCGGTGGTGCCCCAGAGCGCGGCGGCCTCGTCGCGTCCGACGAAGACGACGTCGCTGTGCTGGGCGAGATCGAGCAGTGTCGCGGCGGCCCGCTCACGGGGATCCGCGGTGCCGCTCGCACGTTCCCACAACACCGGCCGGTGGTTGACGTCGAAGCTGATCGGGGTGTCCCCCCAGGGACGGTCGAGCACGATGCGGCGGGTGAGCTGGGCGCAGGTCGGGGACAGGGCGGGCAGCACACCGGACAGGTGCACGAGACGCGGGCTCACCCGGTGCCAGGCCGCGGAGTCGGCGATGCTCATGCCGGCGGCCGCCGAGCCGTTGCGGTAGTAGGCGACTTCCGTGCCGTCAGGTGTGGGGTCCTTGAAGTAGACGGCGGTGGGCCGGTCGGGGTCACGGCGTACGAGCGATGTGTCCACTCCGTGTCCGGACAGCACGGTGACGACGATGTCGCCCAGCCGGTCGGCGCCCAGCGCGCCGGCCCAGTGCGTGCGGTGGCCCAGTTCGGCAAGGAGCGCGGCGACGTTGGACTCGGCGCCGCCGGGCCGCAGGACGAAGCTGGACTCCGCGTCGAGACGGCCGCCGTCCTGTGGGGTGACCATCACCATGGTCTCGCCGATGGTGAGGACGTCGGTGGTGATCGGCTGGGTGGGGTTCATCCGTGGGTCCCCGTTTCTGCCGTGCGGACCACGTTGCGCAGCGGCTGCTGCGCGGCCATGCGCTTGAGGTTGTCCGCGACTTCCAGGGCGCGGTCGCGGTAGGTGTCCTCGGCGGTGGCGGAGAAATGCGGTGTCATGATCACGTTGCTGAGTTCGTGGAAGGGCAGGGGTGAGGCGGGGGTGCGACGAGCGTCGGCCGGTGTCGTCCACACGTCGAGCGCTGCCGCCTTCAGGCGCCGGCCGCTCAGCGCGTCGTAGAGGCTGGGCTCCTGGACCAGTGCCCCGCGGCCGACGTTGACCAGGATGCCGTCGGGGCCGAGCAGGTCGAGTTCACGGGCGCCGATCATATGGCGCGTGGAGTCGTCCAGGGGACAGGCCAGTACCAGTACGTCGGCCTCGCGCAGGAGTTCGTGCAGGGCGTGAGGCCCGTCCACCCAGTCGAAGTCCGGGTCGTCGGTCGTGCGGTGCGCGGCCGAGCGCCGGATTCCGATGGGACGCATGCCGACAGCCGCGCACAGCTGTGCGATGGACCGTCCTATGTGGCCGGTTCCGACGACGCCGACGGTGGCGCCCGGAAGGTTGCGGAACGACGGCGCATGCGGGTCGACCAGCCGGGTGTGCCAGTGTCCTCGACGCAGCCGCGCATCGCGCCACAGCAGGTCCCGGCGGCCGGCGAGCAGCGTCATCAGTACGTGTTCGGCGACGGAGCGTCCGTGGCCGAAGGAGTTGGCGACCGTGACGGTGGCGGGCAGATGCGGCCAGGCGATGTGATCGGTGCCGGCGGCGGTGACCTGGAGCAGCCGCAGCCGGCCGGCGCTTCGGGCCAGGTCTGCCGGGAAGAACACGCTGACGCAGGCGTCGGCGGTCGCCAGCTGGCCTCTCAGCCGCTCGCCGTCGGCCAGCGGGACGAAGCACATGTCGACGCCGTGGTTCGTCAGCGTGGTGTCCTCACGCAGCCAGGGCCAGACATTGTCGTCGGTGACCACGGCCGTCAGTCGGGCGGTCATGCTCAGGTCTCCCGGGGAGGGTAGGCACTGGTGTCGACGTACATGCGGTTGTGGACGGGGGTGAGGACGAGTTCGTTGACGCACACCTTGGCGCGCAGCCCGGCCAGCCAGCTGACCGCTTCGGCGACATCGTCGGCATCCAGCATGCGGGCCATCTCGTCCTCGGGCGGAGGGACCGGCCGGGTGCGCAGGATGTCGGTGACGACCTCGCCCGGGCACAGGTGGGTGGCCCGGATACCGGAGCGTCCCTCCTGGTCGTTGAGACTCTGCACGAGGGCCCCGAGGGCGGTCTTGCTGGACCCGTAGGCGGCTCCGGCGGCGGACATGTACTGCCATCCGGCCCAGGACGAGACGACGACGACCTGGCCGAAGCCGGCTCGCCGGAAGCCGGGGAGCACGGTGAGGACACAGCGGGTGACCGCGTTGAGGTTGGTGTCCACGACCTGGTCGAAGCCGGCGGGTGTGAGGTCGGACCACCACCGGCCCGGGACGTTGGTTCCGGCGGAGCAGACGAGGAGTTCGAGAGGGCCGTCGAGCGCGGCGGCGACGCGGGCATGGGCGGCCTCGACGGAGGCCGCGTCGGTGACGTCGACCGGGACGGCGTGCGCTCGGCCGCCCTGCGCCGTGATGGCCTCGACCACCTCGTCGAGGAGTGCCGTGCGGCGCCCGGAGACGGCGACGACGTATCCGTCGCGGGCCAGGCGTTCGGCCGTGGCGCGGCCGATTCCGCTGGAGGCTCCTACGATCCAGGCACCCGGTGCGCGGGTGGCGGTGGAAAGGGCGGATGCGGGCATGGGTGATCAGCTTCCGTCGTGGTTCGGTTCGATGAGAATCTTGACGCTGCCTTCGCCCTGCTCCGCGGCCTGGAAGGCCGCTTCGCTCCGGTCGAGCGGGAAGGTCGTCGTGGGCAGGGCCGACAGCCCGAGTTCGTCCTTCTCCAGCAGGGCGACGGCGGTCAGGAAGTCCTCGCGTGCGTAGACGCGGGTGCCGATCAGACGCTGCTCGGCGAAGTTGATGCCGCGCAGGTCGACGGCCGGTGGCTGCTTGTGGACCCCGGCGACGACGACGGTGCCCTGGATCCGGGCCGCGTCGGTGACCTGGAGGGCGACCGCGCTGTGGCCGGCGGAGTCGAAGACGATGTCGGCACCGTCTCCGCCGGTCAGCTCCTTGACCTGCCGGGGGGCTTCGGGCCCCGCCGGCAGCACGGTGAAGCCGCGTCCCTCAGCGGTGCGCCGACGCCATTCGTTGGGTTCCACGAGGATGACCCGGTGGGCTCCGCGGTGCCTGGCGACCAGGGCCGTGAGCAGCCCGATCGGTCCGGCACCGAAGACCGCGACGGTGTCGCCTGGCCGCAGGCCGGAGCGGGCGACGGCGTGCACGGCGACGGCGAGCGGTTCGGCCAGCACGGCGAGGTCGTCGGGCACATCGCTGTGGAAGGGATGGGCGGCTTCCGCGCGGACCTGGACGTACTGGGCGAGGCCGCCCGGCTCGTCGACGCCGTAGAGGCCGAGCCGGGCACACACATGGGAGTTCCCGGAGGCACACGGCCGGCACGGGGGTGTGGTGCCCCGGTCGTGGCAGGCGATGAGCGGGCGGATGGCGACGCGCGTGCCGACGGCGAGTGCGGTGCCGCCCGGGGCGTCGGCGACGACACCGGCGAACTCGTGGCCGATGACGACTCCGGGCCGGGCGCGGGCGTGCTCGCCGTGCCAGATGGCGAGGTCCGAACCGCAGATGCCGACCCGGGTCACCTTGACCAGCACCCAGCCAGGCCCGGGGGAGGGCACGGGAACGGTGTCCAGGGCCAGTTCGCCGGGTCCGGTCCACCTGATGGCCCGCATGGTCTGTGTGTTCACTGCCAACCGCCTTCTCGATGCCTGCCGCGACGGGTTCGGGTGAACTCCCATTCAGTGATCTTGTTGCAGCATTTGCAACGCTGTCGCAGCATATGCAAAAACTAGGTGGCTTCTGCTTACCATGTCAACGGCCCGGCCCCGGGAATCCGGTACCTGCCCGCACCGGCGGCCCGCCGCGCGCACCACCAGCACCAGCCACCTAGCAACGAGGTTCCACATGGAGATCGTCAGCGTTGAAGCGCGACATGTTCCCCGCTCGATGTGGGGGAACTTCTGGCAGCAGCAGAAGAGCGTCCGCGGGCCGAGCCCGATGAACGAGTTTCCGCGCCGGGGCGACGGCTGGTCCTGGTACACATGGCCGCAGGGTGTGGTCGTCGTCCGCGTCACCCTGGCGGACGGCACCACCGGGCTCGGCTACTCCGAGGACGGCATCGGAGCCGCCACCTTGATGGTCAACGCCCATCTGGGCAGGATCGCCACCGGCCTGGACGCCCATGCCACCGAGCAGATCTGGGAGCAGATGTACCGCTCCTCGATCGTCTACGGCCGCAAAGGTGCAGCCGTCGAGGCGATGAGCGCCATCGACATCGCCGTCTGGGACGCACTCGGCAAGTCGGCGGGCCGGCCCGTGTACCAGCTCCTGGGCGGACCCTCCGGCAAGCCCGTCCGCGCCTACGCCAGCAAGGTGCAGCCCGACGACGACCTGCGCGAAGTGCGCCGCATGGCACGCGACTACGCCGAGCGCGGATACACCGGCGTCAAGGCCAACTTCCCCTACGGGCCCGCCGACGGACGCGCCGGACTGCTCGCCAACCTGCGCTACATCGAAGCGATCCGGGACGAACTCGACGACCGCATCGAGCTGATGAGCGACGCCTACATGGGGTGGGACCGGCCGTTCGCCACGGCAATGGTGCGCGGGCTGGCCGGTCTCGGGCTGCGCTGGGTGGAGGAACCGCTCATCCCCGACGACATCTGCGGCCATGCGATGCTGCGCGACCTGGGCCTGGTGCCGATCGCGACGGGGGAGCACGAGTTCACCCGGCACGGCTTCCAGCAACTCCTGGACGCGGGCGCGGCCGACGTCCTCCAGCCGGACGTGCACCGCGTCGGGGGCATCACCGAACTGCGCCGGGTCTGCCAGCTGGCTTCCGGGGCGAACATCGAGGTCATTCCGCATGTGTACTCGGCGGCCACCCTGCATGTGGTGCTCCCCCAGCCCAACTGCGGCTGGATCGAACACCTCACCAACCCCTCGTACTGGGGGGCCGGCGAGCGCGTCGACGCCCTCTTCCTCGGTGAGCCCGAAGTCCGCGACGGCGCGCCCGAACTGCCCACCGCCCCGGGGATCGGTCTGACGATCAACCCGCAGGCCCTGCCGGAGCTGGCCGACTGGCAGGAGTGATCACCCCTCGGAAATCGGCAGGCGCCCCGGGCAACCCACCCGGGGCGCTTGTGCGTTCAAGGGCGGCGGCCCGCACCCCGTGGCGGCAGGGCGTAACTCCTGCCCTCGACGAGCCCGGGGTGGTCCGTGCTGTCGCCCGGCCTGCGTCCACATCCTTGACATGTTGTCGCGGACACTCCTACGTTAACTGATCGTCCCGCTGGGCGACATTTAATCCCATTCAATGGGACTGAGGTGGGGCAACTGGGCCGTGTCAACGACGACGGAAGAAGGCTGCGCATGACATCTCCCCCTGGCGGCGGCGGAGTTCCCGGTGCGGCAGGACACATCGGTGCCGTGGGTGTTCGCCGCCGTCACGATGTTCCTGCCGGCCCGCGTCGGGGAACGCACGGACCGGCGCAAGTCGCTGCTGGTGGCGAGGCTGGGTGCCGCGGCCGTCGGTTCGTACCTGGCCGCGGTGACCTCAGGGCCACCTCCCAGGTCAGGCTCCCCACGGGCGAGTTGCCGACAGGAAACGCCTGACACCGCCGTGCCCGGCAGCGGAGCACCCGCCCGCGCACCCCGGACGGCACCCCGCACACCCCCTGGTCCATGACCTCCATGGACGTCCCGTTCAGCAAGGAGCACGCAATGAGCATCGCCCCCAGCGACTCGGTGGAGTTCAAGCCCTGGGCGCCCGCGCCCGGGGAAGCCACCACCGACCGCATCGCATCCGTCCGCCTGTCCCTGGTCCACCTGCCGCTGCACGCGCCCATCAGCGACGCCAAGGTGCTGACGGGACGTCAGAAGCCGCTCACCGAGATCGCCTTCCTGTTCGCCGAGGTCACCACCGAGGGCGGCCACCACGGGCTGGGCTTCAGTTACTCCAAGCGTGCCGGCGGCCCCGCCCTCTACGCCCACGCCAAGGAGATAGCCCCGGAGCTGATCGGTGAGGATCCCAGCGACATCGGCCGGCTGTGGAACAAGCTGGTGTGGGCGGGTGCCTCCATGGGGCGCAGCGGCGTGGCGGTGCAGGGAATCGCCGCCTTCGATATCGCCCTGTGGGACCTCAAGGCGCGGCGCGCCGGGCTGCCCCTCGCGAAGCTGCTGGGCGCGCACCGGGACAGCGTCGACATCTACAACACCAGCGGCGGCTACCTCTCCACGCCTCTGGAGCAGGTGCTCGACAATGTCGACCTGGCTCGCAGCCGCGGGATCGGCGGCATCAAGCTCAAGGTCGGATCACCGGATCCGTCCGTCGACCTCAAGCGCGTCGAAGCGGTCCGCGCACATCTCGGTGACGGCGTTCCTCTGATGGTCGACGCCAACCAGCAGTGGGACCGCATCACCGCGACCCGCGTCGGCCGCGTTCTGGAGGAGTTCCGTCTCACCTGGATCGAGGAACCCCTCGACGCCTACGATGCCGACGGCCACGCGTCCCTCGCCGCCACGCTCGACACTCCCATCGCCACGGGCGAGATGCTCACCAGCGTCGGCGAGCACGCCACGCTCATCGAGGCCGGCGCGTCCGACTTCGTGCAGCCCGACGCGCCCAGGGTGGGAGGCATCACCCCGTTCCTGCGGATCGCGGCACTCGCCGACCACAAGGGCCTCGCGCTCGCACCGCACTTCGTGATGGAGATCCACGGCCATCTGTCGGCCGCCTACCCGGGCACCGCCTGGGTGGAGCACTTCGAGTGGCTTGAGCCGATGTTCAACGAACGCCTGGACGTCAGGGACGGCCGGTTGATCATCCCGAACCGCGGGGGACTCGGGCTGTCGCTCAGCGAACAGGCCGCCGCCTGGACTCGGGAGTCGCAGACGTTCGGCAGCCGCTCCTGAGACACGCCCCGCCGCTGGTCACCTCCGGTCGGCATGGTCAACGCTCCCCTCGACCAGTCGCAGCGCCGGACCACTCGCCCAGCACGGGGACGCAGTGCTCGGCGAAGTACTCGTAATCGGCGGCGGTGTTGTACACGTGGGTGGACAGCCGGAGGTAGCCGACGCCGGCGAAACTGGTGAAGGCCGCCGCGACGCCCAGTTCGCGCGCGACCCGGTCGCGTAGGCCGTCGGCCTCCACACGGGTGGTGGCAAGGCCGTCGGGCAGCCGGATCAGCCGCATCGCATCGACCGGCATGCCGACGTCCACCGGCTCGTCCCGGCCGGTCAGTTCGGCGAGCGCGGCACCGACGACGTGCTCCGCGTAGTCGGCGAGCCCGCGCATGTAGGTGCGCGCGGTCCGCCAGCCCCAGGTGTCCTCGATGAAGTCCAGCGCCGCGGGTGTCGCGAGGTAGCTCGTGGCGTCAAGGGTGCCCTGGATGTCGAACCGTTCGGGAAACGGCTCCTCGGCGCCCCAGGAGTCGATCAGCGGGTAGAGGTCGGCACGCAGGGGCGAGCGGGCCACCAGCACCGATGAACCGCGCGGAGCACAGCCGAACTTGTGGAGGTTGCCGATCCAGAAGTCGCAGTCCAGGCCCTGCAGCGGGTCTTCCAGCAGACCGGGCACGTGTGCCCCGTCGACCAGGAGCGGGATGCCGCGGCGCCGCGCCTCGGCCCCGATCCGCTGCACCGGCATGCGGCGGGCCGTGGCGGAGGTGATGTGGTCCACCACGATCAGCCCCGTCCGGTCGCCGGCCTGGCCCATCACGGCCTCGTAGGCTTCGTCCTCGCCGGCGGCGAGCGGCACGTGAACCGTCCGCACCCTGCCGCCCCAGCGGCGGGCCAGCCGCGCGGCACCCATGCTCACGGCACCGTAGCCGTGATCGGTGACCAGGATCTCCCCGCCGGGCCGGGTGGGCACGCTGTGGTAGACGGCACTCGCGCCGCCGCTGGCGTTCGGTACGAGGGCGAGGTCCGCCGCCGCGACCCCCAGAAACGCGGCGATGGCGACGCGGGCCTCGGCGACGCGCGCGGCGAGGTGCGGGAACCATGTGCCGGGGTTGCCGTCCATCTCCCTGCGCAGGCCGTCCTGCACGTTCTGGGCCGCGAGCGGGACGGCTCCGAACGACCCGTGGTTGAGGTGTCTGACCTGCCGGTCCAGAGACCAGGCGGTCGCCGCGGGCCTGCCGTCCTTGAGCAGAAGGGGAGAGGGCGCGGTGATGAGATCGGACTTGCTCACGTCGCTCCAGGCGCATGTCATCGGACGCAGATCGAAAGAGATCTGATGTTCTGCGGCATGCTGGCATGGAATCCGCGAGACACACAACGCGCATGGTTTCCAGCGGCCGCTTCGGCACCGGGGATCGCCTTCCGCCGGAGGGCGAACCGTGTGAGGAACCGGGTGTCTCGCGCGGCTCCCTGCGTGAGGCCGTACGCATGCTCGCCGCGCTCGGTGCGTGGGCGCGCAGCGATCAGTCGGTCGGGTCGTGGGTCTGGGCGAGCGGGGGGAGGCCGTGGGCGGTGAGGACGCGGTCGGCGAAGCCTGGGTCGGCGAGGGGGACACCATGGGCGGCGAGGAGGGTGAACAGGTCCGCGAGCTGCCGCGGTTCGGTGCCCCGCAGCCGATGGCCGGGGGCGAGGCCGAGGACGCCGACCACGGGGCCGCGGCCGTCGGAGGGCGTCGTGGTCAGGCGCAGACGCATCGTGAGGCGGGCCGCGTCCGAGTCGGGGTCCTCGCCGAAGGTCATGTCCAGGGCCGTGATGTCGTGCCAGCGGTAGCGGCGCCGCAGCAGTGCCCTGGAGAGGGTGAGGCCCCCGCTGTCGGCACGCACCCAGAAGGTGCCGGGTGCGGGCAGCGCCACGACGGGGACGACCGCGGCGACGATCAGCAGGCTGGGACCGACGCCCAGCCGGTCCACCGCGCCGCTCGCGCCGAGCACGACGGCCACCACAAGGCCCAGGAGGCAGCCCGGCCCCACGCCCGAGAAACGCCACAGAAAGCCCAGCCGTACGGCCTGGGACCGGTTCGTCGTGTCCACGGGCTCCATCCTGGGGCCTTGATGTCACCGTTCGTCCCCGCTTCCGGGGCTGTCGTGTCACAGGTCCACCACAGCCGTGCCGAACCGGCGATGTGGCTCACCGCAGGTCAGGGGCGGCCGATGGCGGTGCGTGTGTCGCCGTGCGCCAGGTCCAGGCGCCGGGCGGCCTCCTCGGCGGTGCAGTGGGCGAGCAGCATGACGATGGCCGTCTTGGCGTGCCCGCCGGCAGCCCGCAGGGCCTCGGCGGCGGTGTCGGCATCGGCCCCGGTGGCCTCGACGACGATGCGCCGGGCCCGGTCGACGAGCTTTTCGTTGCTGGCCCTGACGTCGACCATGAGGTTTCCGTAGACCTTGCCGACCTTGACCATCGACGCGGTCGAGAGCATGTTGCAGACCATCTTCTCGGCGGTGCCGCCCTTGAGCCGGGTCGATCCGGTGAGCACTTCGGGGCCGGTGGGGACCTCGATGGGGATGTCGGCGTAGCGGCTGACCACCGCGTCGCGGTTGCAGGCGACCGACACGGTGACGGCGCCCTTGGCGGCGGCGTGCTTCAGGCCACCGACGACGTAGGGAGTACGGCCGCTGGCGGCGAGCCCGACGACCGTGTCCTGGTCGTTCACCCCGATCTTCTCGAGGTCGTCGACCGCCCTCGCGGGTTCGTCCTCGGCTCCCTCCACCGCCACGATGAAGGCGCCGGGGCCACCGGAGAGCAGGCCCACGACCTGCTCGGGGGAGGTGCCGAAGGTCGGCGGGCACTCGACGGCGTCGAGCAGTCCGATGCGGCCGCTGGTGCCGGCGCCGAGATAGATGAGCCGTCCGCCCCGCCGCAGGGACTCGGTGACCGCCTCGACGGCCGCCCCGATCTGCGGGAGGGCGTCGCGGACGGCGAGGGCGACGGTCTGGTCCTCGGCGTTCATGACCGAGAGCAGTTCGGAGACCGGCATGCGGTCCAGTTCTGTGGTCCGCTCGTTGCGGGCCTCGGTGCCGAGTGTGCTCAGGTCCACGGCGCGGGCATCCTTTCGGGGGGGGTGTCGGGTGGGCGGAACGCGGGTCATTCGTCGGCCGGTGCGCGGCGCTGTGCCTGCGGGCGACGGCGACGCTGGACGGCCCCGTAGGTCTTCTCCAGGGCCGTGGTCGTGGCGTCGAAGGATCGCTGCGCGACGCCGACGAACAGGCAGTCGATCAGCGCGAGTTGGGCGATGCGGCTGACGGTGGCCCCGGATCGGAAGGGTGTCTCGCGGGCGCAGGTCGTCAGGACGAGTTCCGCGCTCTGCGCGAGGGTGGAGCGCGGCACGTTGGTGAGGGCGATGGTGGTGGCGCCGCGTTCCGCGGCGGCCCGGAGGGGTTCGACCGTGTCCTCGGTCTCCCCGGAGTGGGAGATGGCCAGGGCGACGTCGCCGGGCCCGAGGAGGGCCGTGGCGGTCAGGGCGGCGTGCCGGTCGGTCCAGACGAAGGCCATGTGGCCGATGCGGTGCAGTTTCTGGTGCAGGTCCTGGCCGACGAACGCGTTGGCGCCGACGCCGAATATGTCGATGCGGCGGGCCGCGGCCACCGCGGTGACCGCGCGGCCCAGCGCCTCGGTGTCGAGTCCGGCCCCGGTGTCCTCCAGGGCGCGCACCTCGTTGTAGATGATCTTGCGGACGATGTCGCCGAGTGTGTCGGTGGCGCTGATGTCGGTGCCCGGTACGGGCCGGCTGCCGCCGAGTGCGTGCTCGCGGGCCGCCGCGGCGGCCAGGGCGAGGCGCAGCTGCGGGTAGTTGGGGATCCCCACGGCCCGGCAGAAGCGCATCACCGTGGCCACCGAGGTCTCGGCCTGCTTGCCGAGCGCGCTGATGGACAGCTCCGCCGCCTGGGCCGGATCGGCCAGGACGATGTCGGCCACCCGTCGTTCGGCAGGGGCGAGGGACGGCAGTGCCGCACGGATGCGCGCCAGGGTCTCCGTGGGGGAGGTGTCCTCTGCGGGCTGGGCGGCGGTGCGAGGTGTTTCCCGGCGGGCCATGGGTCGTTCCCTCCTGAGTGGCTGGGGCACACGCTAACCGCGCCGCACCAGGTACGTCAAAAAGTTACGGATAAAAACTCGCAAGGTTAGTTATTGACATGTGGAGGTCGGCCTTCTGATACTCGCTGGACCGCGATCCGCGCCGGTCACCGGTCCCCGTCCGTTCCGTGACCGTCCGATGCGATGGATCCCCACCGACCGAAGGCATGCCGTATGACAGCAGCAGTAGCGGTAGACGTGGGCAAGACCGGCTGTCGTGCCGCCCTGTGGGCCGACGGCGCCGTTCGCGCCCGTACCGCCGAGGAGGTGCACGGAGCTCCCGGGCTCGCCGCCGAGAACGGAGTGGCGCTGGCCCGTGCCGCCGTGCGCGCCGCCGTCCTGCCGCTGCTGGAACGGGAGCCCTCGCTCCGGCCCGCCACGGTCTGCGTCGGCGCGGCGGGGGCGGCCACCGCACCGGAGGCGGCCCGCGCCCTGGCCGTCCTGCTCCTTGAGGACCTGCCCGTGGACGAGGTGGCCGTCACCAGCGACGCGATCACCGCCCACGCGGGCGCCCTGGGCGGCCGCACCGGCGTGGTGCTCGCGATCGGCACCGGCTCCGTCGCCATCGGCATCGGGGACGACGGGGCGTACGCCCGCGTCGACGGCTGGGGCCCCTGGCTCGGTGACGAGGGCGGCGGCGCCTGGATCGGTGCCGCCGGCCTGCGGGCCGCGCTGCGCGCCCACGACGGGCGCGGACCGGACACCGCGTTGCTGGCCGCCGCCGTCGAGCGCTTCGGCGAGGCGGACCGACTGCCCTCGGCCATCAGCTGGGACGGCAACCAGGCCCGTGCCATCGCGGCCTTCGCCCCGGACGTGGCACGGGCGGCCGCCGCGGGTGACACGACGGCCTCCGCGATCCTGCGGGACGCCGCCGGAACGCTCGCCGAGACCGTGCTCGCCGCCGCCCGCCGAACCGGCGGCGACGCCGTCACCGTCACCGGCGGGCTCACCGGCCTCGGCGAACCGCTCCTCGGTCCGCTGCGCTCGGCGCTCACCGACTCCCCGCGCCGCCTCCGGCTCCAGGCCCCGCTCGGGGACCCGCTGGACGGAGCAGGACTGCTGGCGCTGGACGCGTCGGCACCCCACGAACCCCATGTCGCCCGGGTACGGCGGGCGACCCCCCTCGTCCCCACCCTGCCGTCGACACCGTCGGCCCCTGTTTAGGAGAGAGCGTGCGCCAACTCGACCTCGTGGTGGTCGTCGTCTATCTGGTCGCCATCGCGGTGATCGGACTGCGGCTGGCCGGCCGGCAGAAGACGGCGAAGGACTATTTCGTCGGTGAGAGCCATATGCCGTGGTGGACGGTGTCGTTCTCCGTGGTGGCCACCGAGACCAGCGTGCTCACGGTCATCAGCGTGCCCGGCGGCGCCTACAGCGGCCAGGCCTTCGGCAACGTCGAACTCGCCCTGGGCTACGTCATCGGCCGCGTCGTCGTGGCCACCGTGCTCATCCCCCTCTACAAGCGCGGCGGGTTCGTCAGCGCCTACCAGTACCTGCGGGACAGATTCGGGCTCAAGATGCAGGGGCTCGCCTCGGTGACCTTCGTCTTCACCCGGCTGCTGGCCGAGGGGGTGCGGCTGTTCGCCTCCGCGATCCCGATCAAGCTGCTGCTCGACGAGTTCGGAGTGCACGCCGGCTACCGGGTCATCATCGTCGTCCTCACCCTGATCACCGTCGTCTACACCTACCTCGGCGGCATCAAGGCCGTCATCTGGACCGACGCCATCCAGATGGGTCTCTATCTGGGCGGGGCGATCCTCGCCATCGCGGTGCTCTCCAGCCACGTCGGCGGTGCCGGCTTCGCGGACGCCCTGCACGCCGGCCACTTCAAGCTGTTCGACACCGACTTCGGGCTCGCCCACATCCTCACCAGCCCGTTCGCCCTGCCGACCGCGATCATCGGCGGTGCCATCTTCGCGATGGCCAGCCACGGCTCCGACCAGCTGATCGTCCAGCGCATCCTGGCCACCCGGACGCTGCGCGACGGCCAGAAGGCCATGATCGCCTCCGGTGTCTTCGTCACCGTGCAGTTCGCCGCTTTCTCCCTGGTCGGTGCCCTGCTGTGGTCGTACAACCAGGGCCGGAGCTTCAAGGAACTGGGCCTGGCCAGCTCCGACAACCTGTACCCGGACTTCATCCTGCACGGCCTGCCCGTGGTGATCTCCGGCCTGCTCGTGGCCGGCATCCTCGGCGCGGCGATGGGCTCGCTGTCCTCGGCGCTGAACTCGATGTCGAACTCGACGGTCGCCGACATCATCCACAGCTTCTTCCGCGGCACGCCGTCGGAGGAGTTCCTGCTCAGACTCGCCCGGGTGATGACCCTGGTCTGGGCGGTCCTCATGGCGGTGTTCGCCTGCGCCTTCAGCACCAGCACCGGCAACGTCTACCTCACGGGCCTGACCATCGCCGGCTACACCTACGGCGCGCTCCTCGGCGCGTTCCTCCTCGGACGGCTCGTCAGACGCGCGAACGAGGTCGACTCCGTCGTGGCGTTCGTGGTGACCATCGCGGTCATGACCTACATCGTGCGCCAGGTGAAGATCGACGTCACCGTGGCCGGGGCCACCGTACCCACCGCGATCGCCGCCCAGTGGCTGGTCCCGATCGGCGTGGTGATCACCCTGGTCGTCGGCGGTCTGATGAGCCTGTTCCACCGCGCCCCCGAGGCCGCCGAGGCCCGTGCGGGCGACGGCGGGTCCGGACCCGACCGCGCGGCGGCGGCCGTCGGCACCGAGTGACGAGGCACGCAGCCGACCCGGTGGGGGGGGGGGGGGGGGGCCCCCCCCCCCCCCCCCCCCCCCCCCCCCCCCCCCCGGCCCCCCCCCCCCCCCCCCCCCCCGCCGGGTTCCCCAGGGGAAACGCGCGGTGAAACCTCCCGGTCCCCGGCCGGGTGCACACCCCCGTGGCAGCCGGAGGACAGCCCAGCAGGGCG